>JBEQUF010000112.1:0-6214 GCA_040349295.1 Actinomycetota bacterium
GGAGGACGACGAGACGGAGATCGGCCGCCTCGGCGGCGCCCTCAACCGGATGCTCGGACAGATCGAAGCGGGCTACCGCGCGCGGGAGGCGTCGGAGCGGAAGCTGCGGCGATTCGTCGCCGATGCCTCGCACGAGCTGCGCACGCCGCTCGCCGCCGTCCGCGCGTACGCGGAGCTCTTCACGCGCGGCGCGGCCGACCGGCCCGACGACCTCGAGCGCTCGATGAAGGGCATCGGCCGCGAGTCGGAGCGGATGAGCCTCCTCGTCGAGGACCTCCTGCTCCTCGCGCGCCTCGACGAGGGCCGGCCGCTGGCGCAGGACCGCGTCCGGCTCGACGAGGTCGTGCGCGAGGCGATCGACGCCGCCCGCGCAGTCGACCCCGACCGGCCGATCGAGTCCTCGCTCGAGGAGACGGTCGTCGTCGGCGATCGCGACCGCCTGCGCCAGGTGGTCGACAACCTGCTCTCGAACGTCCGCGCCCACACGCCGCCGGCGTCGCCGGCGTACGTCGACGTCAGCTGCGCCGGGGGCCGTGCCCTCGTCGCCGTGCGAGACGACGGGCCGGGCCTCGACGCCGAGCAGGCGGCGCACGTCTTCGAGCGGTTCTACCGCACCGACGCCTCGCGGACGCGCGCGAGCGGCGGCGTCGGTCTCGGGCTCTCGATCGTCGCCGCGGTCGCCGCCGCACACGGCGGAACGGCGAGCGTCGAGTCGGAACCGAGCCTCGGGACGACGTTTCGCATCGAGCTGCCGCTCGCCTGAGGGAATGTGACGGGGTGGTGTCGGTCCGGTGACAGTGGGCGCCCGAGCCGCTCCAGACCCGGCTCTGGTCCGTACCGTGGTGTCCATGAAGACAACGAAGACAGAGCGCGAGCGGCAGCACGAGCTGCAGCTGATCGAGACGATGGTGCGCCGCGGCGAGTCCGAGCAGTCGATCGTCGAGGCCCTCGAGGCCCCGGCGCGTCCCCGGCTCGTCCGGACGGCGGCGAGCTCCCGCCTGTGGCGGCGGCAGCGCCTCTCGCGGGCGGCCTAGGGCTCAGGAAAAGAGCGGGGCGGCGCCGAGGCTCTCGAGCTCGGTGTCGTCGGGCCGTGCGCGGAAGCGCTCGGCCGCGTCGAAGACCTTCGGCAGGAGGTCGACGTCGCCGACCGTGTTGAGGAAGACCTGCGGGTTCCCGAGCACCCAGTGCACGGCGCGGTCGATCTCCCCCTGCTCGGTCAGCGGCTCGTACCAGGTGCCGGCCGTCTGCTCGCGGCCGTCCCAGCGCCGGAGCGCGATCGCCTTGATCGTCTGGAGCGCGACCTCGCGCTCCGCGCAGACGGCCGCCAGCGCCTCGAAGTCGGCGGCGTAGACCGGATCCTGCATCTGGATCCAGTTGTACGGGGCGAGCACCGAGTCGAACGGGAACCGGTCGAGGCTCCGCCGGTGCATGCGTGCCACGGTCAGCCCGTGGCCC
Source organism: Actinomycetota bacterium (assembly GCA_040349295.1). Taxonomy (GTDB): domain Bacteria; phylum Actinomycetota; class Thermoleophilia; order Gaiellales; family Gaiellaceae; genus Palsa-739. Next base: position 1,456 of record JBEQUF010000112.1, read on the forward strand.
GTGACGCCGATGAAGCGGACGAGCCCCTCGTCCCGCGCCTCGACGCAGGCCTGCAGGGCGCCGTCCTCGCGCAACGCGAACTCCCACTCGATCACGTCGACGAGGTTGTGCAGCTGGATCAGGTCGACCTGGTCGACGCCGAGCCGGTCGAGCGACCGCCGGATCTCCTCGCGCGCGCCGTCGTAGCTCCGCTGGCCGGTCTTCGTCGCGAGGAAGACCTCGCTCCGGTGCTCCTTCAGCCAGGGGGCGAGCCGGAGCTCCGAGTCGCCGTACGAGGCGGCGGTGTCGACGTGGTTGATCCCGTGCTCGAGGCAGCGCTCGAGCGTCCGGTCGGCCTCCGTCTGCGAGACGTTGCCGAGCGCGGCGGCGCCGAAGATCGTCCGCGTCGACGCGTGGCCCGTCCTGCCGAAGGGAAGAATTTGCATATTAAGCCTCTTTATGCGTATTATGCAAGAGCGATGTCGACCGTTGCCATCCTCGGCGCCTCAGGATACGCAGGCCAGGAGACCCTGGACCGCGTCCTGCGGCATCCCGACCTCGAGGTCGTCGCCCTGGGCTCCGACTCGCTCGCGGGCGAGTCGGCGGCGGCGCTCGACGTCCGGCTGAACGGCTCGCTGCCGCGCTTCGTCTCGAACGAGACGGCGGCGGGGGCGGGCGCCGAGGTGCTCTTCCTCTGCCTCGGCCACGACCGGGCGGCCGCCTTCGTGCCGCCGGCGGACACCGTCGTCGTCGACCTCTCGGGCGCGCACCGGCTGCAGCACACCGAGCTCTATGCGCAGTGGTACGGCTGGGCACATCCCGCTTCGAACGCGGGGTGGAGCTACGCGATCCCCGAGCTCCTGCCGCCGCAGGGCGACCTGATCGCGAACCCGGGCTGCTACGCGACCGCCGCGATCCTCGCGCTCGCGCCGATCAAGGACGCGGTCGATCCCTCCTCGGTCGTCGTCGACGCGAAGTCCGGCATGACGGGCGCGGGGCGCGAGCTGAAGGCGAGCTCGCACGCGGGCTTCGTGCTCGAGAACCTCTCGCCGTACAAGGTCGGCTCGCACCAGCATGCGCCGGAGATCGCGCAGGCGCTCGGCTTCCCCGTCACCTTCGTCCCGCACCTCCTGCCCGTGCGGCGCGGCCTGCTCGCGACGTGTTACGTCACGCCGGGCGAGGAGCTTCGGCCGCTGCTCGAGGACGCATATGCAGGCTCGCGCGTCGTGCGCGTGCTGCCGGAGGGCGTCGTGCCGGAGCTCTCGCGCGTCCAGCACACGGACGGTGCCGAGATCGCGCTCTTCGAGGACCAGGCGACCGGCCGGGCGATCGTCGTGTGCGCGATCGACAATCTCGGCAAGGGCGCCGCCGGGCAGGCCGTGCAGAACGCGAACCTTGCGCTCGGCCTCGACGAGACGGCCGGGCTCTGCCTGTCGGGGGTCTTCGTATGAGCGTCACCGCGCCGAAGGGCTTCGTCGCGAGCGGCGTCCACTGCGGCATCCGCAAGGGCGAGCGCCGCGACCTGGCGGTCGTCCGCTCGCTCGAGCCGGCGACCGGGGCGGGCATGTTCACGATCAACCGCCTGCAGGCCGCGCCCGTGACGCTCTGCAAGGAGTACCTCGCCGCCGCACAGCCGCAGGCCGTCGTGATCAACAGCGGCAACGCGAATGCCGCGACGGGCGCCGCCGGCCTCGCGCACGCGCACGCGACGGCTGCGACGGCCGCGCAGGTGCTGGGCGTCGCCCAGGAGGAGGTGCTCGTCCTCTCGACAGGCGTCATCGGCCAGCCGCTGCCGATCGCGAACGTGCTCAACGGCGTCGCGCAGGCGGCCGTGCAGCTGGCGCGCACCGGCGGCGGCGCCGCGGCCGAGGCGATCATGACGACCGACACGTACGCGAAGGAGTCCGCGGCGAGCGGCAGCGGCTTCGTCGTCGGCGGCATGGCGAAGGGCTCGGGGATGATCCATCCGCAGATGGCGACGATGCTCGCGGTGCTCACGACCGACTACCCGCTCGAGCCGGGCGAGGCGCATGCGTTCCTGAAGCCTGCGGTCGACGCGAGCTTCAACGCCATCTCGGTCGACGGCGAGTGCTCGACGAACGACGCGGTGATCCTGCTCGCGAACGGCGCGAGCGGTGTCGAGCGGACTGCCGCCAGCGACGCGGAGTTCGCCGCCTGCATCAGGCAGGTGTGCGCCGACCTCGCGAAGCAGATCGTCGCCGACGGCGAAGGCGTCACCGTCGTCGCGGAGATCGCCGTGCGGAACGCGGCGTCGGACGACGAGGCGCGCGCGATCGCCGAGCGCGTCGCGACGTCACCGCTCGTCAAGACGGCGCTCTTCGGCCACGACGCGAACTGGGGCCGGATCGCGGCCGCGGCAGGCTCCGCGAAGGTGAACGGCGGCTTCGCCGAGCTCGATCCCGACAAGCTGTCGATCACGATCGACACCGTGCCGGTGCTCGTCGCGGGAGCGCCGACGGGTGACGAGCCGGTGCTCACGAACGGCAGCTGCGCGATCGACATCGATCTCGCGCTCGGCTCCGGCGCCGCGACGTACCTGACGACCGACCTCTCGTACGACTACGTGAAGATCAACGCGGAGTACCGGACATGATCGTCCTGAAGGTCGGCGGCGCCAGCGTCGGACGCATCGAGCTGCCCGACGAGCCGTGCGTCGTCGTGCACGGCGCGGGGCCGCAGATCTCGCAGGAGATGGCGGCGCGCGGCATCGAGCCGGAGTTCGTCAACGGCCGCCGCGTGACGACCCCGGAGGTGCTGGAGATCGTGATGGAGAGCTTCGCGCAGGTGAACGCCGCCCTGTGCGCCGCGATCGGCGAGCGCGCCGTCGGCCTGAACGGCGCCGAGATCGGGCTCGCCGCGCGGCAGGTGCCCGAGCTCGGGCTCGTCGGCGACCCGCTGCCGTCCGCGCCCGCGCCGGTGATCGGCGCGCTCGCGGCCGGGCTCGTGCCGGTCGTGTCGCCGCTCGCGCGCGGCCCGCTCAACGTCAACGCCGACGAGATGGCGTCCGCGCTCGCGGTCGGCCTCGGCGCGACGCGGATCAGCTTCGTCACCGACGTTCCCGGCGTGTTCCACGAGGGCGAGCTGATCCAGACGATCGAGGCCGCACACGCGGAGTCGCTCGTCGAGGGCGGCGTCTTCGACGGCGGCATCGTCCCCAAGCTGCTCGCGGCTGCGCTCGCTGCGAAGAACGGCGTCGCGGCCGACATCGGCGTCACGGCGGTCGTCGCATGAGCACCGTCGTGCGGACCTCGCTGCTGCCGACCTATCCGGCGACGACGGTCACGTTCGTCGAGGGCGACGGCGTGCAGCTGAAGGACGACGGCGGGAAGACATACCTCGACTTCGCGGGCGGGATCGCCGTCGTCGGTCTCGGGCACCGGCATCCGGCGCCGGTCGCGGCCGCACACGCGCAGCTCGACGCGGTGTGGCACACGTCGAACCTCTTCGGCAGCGAGCCCGCGCCGAAGCTCGCGCAGCTCCTCTCGGAGCGGTTTGGCGGCGCGCAGGCGTTCTTCTGCAACAGCGGCGCCGAGGCGAACGAGGCGGCGATCAAGTACGCACGCAAGGCGACCGGCAAGGCCGGCGTGCTCGCGGTCGAGCAGGGCTTCCACGGCCGCACGCGCGGCGCGCTGAGCGTGACGGGCCAGCCGGGCAAGCGCGGCGTCTTCGTCGAGCCGGGCGCCGTGTGGGTGCAGCCGAACGACGTCGACGCGCTGCGGGCGGCGATGTCGGACGACATCGGCCTGATCCTGCTCGAGCCGATCCTCGGCGAGGGCGGCGTCATCCCGCTCGACGCGGAGTTCCTCGCCGCCGCACGCGAGCTCGCCGACGGCGCGCTGCTCTGCTTCGACGAGGTGCAGACCGGCGTCGGACGCACCGGCTCGTTCTTCGCGTTCGAGCAGCTCGGCGTCAAGCCGGACCTCGTGACGATGGCGAAGGCCCTCGCGAACGGCCTGCCGATCGGCGCGCTTCTCGTCTCCGACGAGGCGGCCGGCGGCTTCCAGCCCGGCGACCACGGCTCGACGTTCGGCGGCAACCCGGTCGCCTGCGCCGCCGCCTGCGCCGTCGTCGAGACGGTCGACGACGAGCTGCTCGCGAGCGTCCGCGTCAACGGCGGCAAGCTGCTGACCGAGCTCGCGTCGCTGCCGCACGTCGTCAAGGCGCGCGGGCGCGGCCTGCTCGTCGGCGCCGAGCTCGACATCCCGGCGCAGCCGGTGGTCGACGCGGCGCTCGAGGCCGGCCTCGTCACCCTGACGTCGGGCCCGAACGTCCTGCGGCTCGCGCCGCCGCTCGTCGTCGAGTCGACGGACGTCGACCGGGCGATCGAGATCCTGACGGAGGTCCTGAGCGCATGAGCCGGAACGAGCGCCACGCGGCGATCCAGCGCCTCGTGCACGAGCAGCCGCTGTCGACGCAGACCGAGCTCGCCGACGCGCTTCGCGCCGAGGGCTACGAGGTCGTGCAGACGACGGTGTCGCGCGACATCCACGAGCTCGGCCTGATCAAGATCCGCCACGCGAGCGGCAAGCTCGTCTACGCGTTCCCCGAGGACGCCGGCGGCTACAACGAGGACCTGACCGAGGCGCTGCAGCGGTGGGCGCTCACGCTCGAGGCGAGCGGCAACCTCGTCGTCGTCGTGACGCCGTACGGCTACGCGAGCGCGCTCGCGCAGGCGATCGACGTCGCCCGGCACCCGCACATCGTCGGCACGATCGGCGGCGAGAACACGGTGCTGCTGATCGCGCGCGAAGGCTGCCAC
>JBEQUF010000124.1:0-2854 GCA_040349295.1 Actinomycetota bacterium
CCACCCGCAGCTCGCGGAGGTGATCGACACGTCGGCCGAGGCGTACGCGCTCGCGACCGACGGCCGCCTCTCGTCGCAGCGCGGCCCGACGCGCGAGACGCCGCGGACGCGGATGCACCTCGACGGCGAGCTGCCGCGCTCGCAGTTCCACTTCCTCTGGCCGAACCTCGGCGTGAACATCTTCCCCGGGCAGCCGAACATCTCGATCGGGCCGTTCGTCCCTGTCACGCCCGACAGCACGTACCGGTATCTCGACTACTTCTTCGGCCCCGACGTCGACCAGGCGTGGATCGACGAGCTGCTGGAGCTTGACGACCAGGTCGGGCGCGAGGACCGCGATCTCGTCGAGGGCGTGCACCGCGGGATGGCGAGCGCCGGCGACGCGATCGAGCACGGCGTGCTGATGGGCCGGTCGGAGCAGCTGATCGGCCATTTCCAGGGTTTGACGCGCGCAGCCCTGGAGCCCTGAGCTCCAGCGCGATACGCTCTCCGTCTCGTTTCAAACCCACAGGAGGGCTCCTCGTGAAGCGTTTCATCCCGCTCCTCGCCGTCGCGGCGCTGGTTGCCGTTCCGGCGGCCTCGGCGCGACACGCCGCAGCGCCGACGCTCCAGTCCGGGAAGCTGATCGTCGCCTTCGGCGATCCCGCCCCGGGCTTCGTGGACGGCAGCGTCCGCGGCAGCACGTTCGTCAACCCGAAGGGCTACGAGGTCGATCTCGCCAAGGCGATCGCCGCCAAGCTCAAGCTGACGACCGTCTGGATGTACTCGCCGTGGACCGGCCTCTTCGCGCCGGGCACGAAGAAGTTCGACGTCTCGTTCCAGGAGGCGACGATCACCGCCCAGCGCAAGAAGACCGTCGACTTCACCGGCTCGTACCTCAACGCGAACCAGGGCGTGCTGCTCTCGAAGCAGGCTCCGGTGCCGCACAGCATCGCCGACCTGAAGAAGCTGCAGACCTGCGCGCAGCAGGACACGACCGGGCTGCAGTACATCCAGGATCAGCTCAAGCCGGCGAAGAAGCCGCTCATCTACCCGACGACGACCGCGCTCTACCAGTCGGCGCAGCTCAACCGGTGCCAGGCGGTCATCCTCGACGTGCCGCTCGTCTCGCTCGAGGCGAAGGCGAAGCCGGGCGCGTTCGGCCCCGTCGCCGGCCAGATCGTCACGCACGAGCAGTACGGCGCCGTCCTGCAGAAGGGCTCGAAGCTCACCTCGGTGATCGACGGCGTCATCAAGCAGCTGACGGCCGACGGCACCGTCGGGAAGCTCCAGAAGAAGTGGTTCAACATCGACTTCGCGAAGATCCCGACCCTGAAGTAACGCACGGTTGCACGCGATCCATCAGACGGTCCACGCGTTCTTCAATCCGCACAGCTACACGCTGGCGATGCCCGACGTCTGGGCGGGCTTCCAGGTGAACCTGCGGATGATGTTCATCGCGGAGGCGCTCGTCCTGGTGTTCGCGCTGCTGATCGCGATCGTCCGCGGTCTGCCGGGGCCTGCAGCGAAGCCGCTGCGGGCCCTGGCGATCGCCTACGCCGACTTCTTCCGCGGGACGCCGATCATCATCGTCGCGTTCCTCGTCGGCTTCGGGCTGCCGGGGCTGCAGCTCGGCTACATCTCGCAGCGGTCGGTGACGACGTACGGCGTCATCGCCCTGACGCTCGTCTACACGGCGTACGTGACCGAGGTCTACCGCGCCGGCATCGAGTCGGTGCACGCGTCGCAGCGTGCCGCCGCGCGGTCGCTCGGCCTCTCGTACATGCAGGCGATGCGGTACGTCATCGTCCCGCAGGCCGTCCGGCGCGTCATCCCGCCGCTCCTGAACGACTTCATCGGCCTGCAGAAGGACACCGCGATCGTGTCCGTGATCGGCGTCTCCGAGGCGGCGCTCAACGCGGGGCAGTTCTCGAATCGCAACGGCGACTTCCCGTCGTACGTCGTCGCGGCCGTGTTCTTCATCCTCATCACCATTCCGCTCGCCCGCTTCACCGACCACCTGGTGTTGCAGCGCGAGCGCAAAGAGCGCGCGCAGGCGTTTTGAGCCAGTTCGTCCAGATCGACGGCGTCTCCAAGTGGTTCGGAGACCTGCAGGTGCTGGACAAGGTCTCGCTCGACGTGCCCGAGCACAACGTCGTGTGCCTGATCGGCGCGTCGGGGTCCGGCAAGTCGACGCTGCTGCGCTGCCTCAACCTGCTCGAGCACGTCGAGGAGGGCGAGATCACGGTCGACGGGCAGCGGCTCACGCACGAGAAGGTGAACGTCAACGAGCTGCGCAAGAAGATCGGCATCGTCTTTCAGGCGTACAACCTCTTCCCGCACATGACGGTGCTCCAGAACGTCATGCTCTCGCCGAGGAAGGCCCTCGGCATCTCCCGCGCGGAGGCGGAGGCGCGCGCCCGGCCGCTGCTCCGCCGCATCGGGCTCGAGGCGAAGGCCGACGAGTATCCCGACCGCCTCTCGGGCGGCCAGCAGCAGCGCGTCGCGATCGTGCGCGCGCTCGCGATGCAGCCGAAGCTGATGCTGCTGGACGAGATCACGAGCGCGCTCGACCCGCAGCTCGTCTCCGACGTGCTCCAGCTCGTCCGCGAGCTCGCCGAGTCGGGCATGACGATGATCCTCGCGACGCACGAGATGGGCTTCGCGCGCGAGGTGTCGAACAAGGTGTGCTTCCTCGACGGCGGCCGCATCCTCGAGGAGGGGCCGCCGGAGCAGATCTTCAGCGATCCGCGCGAGCCGCGCACGCGCCAGTTCCTCTCCCGCGTGCTCGAGGCGGAGAAGCTCGCGTGAAGCTGCCGCCGAAGACGCAGGGGAACGGGCCGTGGGCGATCGCGTCGTTCATCGGCATCCCGCT
>JBEQUF010000165.1:0-4809 GCA_040349295.1 Actinomycetota bacterium
CGCCCTGCGTGCTCATGACGATGTCGACGGTCGCGCTCGCCGGGACGTCGAGGCCGTACTCGCCGAGCACGGACTTCGGGTCGCTCTGCAGGCGCTGCTTGAACGTGTCGTCCGACCACGCGTTCGTGAGGATCTTCGTGTATCCCTTGACGAAGGTCGATCTGTCCACTGGATCTCCTGTTCTGTCGTGGCGCTGTGTCAGATGCCGGATTTCAGGTGCAGGTGCAGCACGGGCTGCAGCAGCAGCAGTACGTGTCGCCGGCGCCGGAGACCGAGTCGAGCTCGGCTTCGGAGAGCTCGCCCTCCTCGACCTGCGGGACGTCCGGGACGTAGAGCGTGTAGGTGCCGGTGTTCTCGCCCTGCTCCCAGATCGAGACCTGGTCGTCGAGGTCGCCCTCGCCCTGCGTGCTGGTGACGATGTTCACCGTCGCGCTCGCCGGGATGTCGAGGCCGTACTCGCCGAGCACGGACTTCGGGTCGCCCTGCAGGCGCTGCTTGAACGTGTCGTCCGACCACGCGTTGGTCAGGATCTTCGTGTAGCTCTTCACGAAGGTGGATCTATCCACGCGTCTCCTCCTGGGGAGTCGATGACAGAGAGACGAGAAGGCAGATCCTTCCCGTCGGCTTGACGGGCGTCAAGTGGTAGGTGTCCTCACTGCAACCAGTTCTTCGCGAGGCTGTCGTAATGCCAGCGTCCCGCCGACCGCGACGAGCAGGTTGACGGCAACCGCCGGGACCCCGATGAAGAGCAGCGAATGGTGGGATCCCCAGCCGAACGCGTAGCTCGAGGTCTTGAAGCCGACCTTGATCAGCAGCCCGGTGCCGATCGCCATCCCGACCGCCCAGCCGGCCAGCACGGCGCGTCCGTCGAGGCGGCGCCAGACGAGGCCGAGGAACACCGCGGGCAGCGTCTGCAGGATCCAGATCCCCGCCGCGAGCTGGAAGTTGATCACGAAGGTCGTCGGCACGAGGACGACGAAGCCGACGGCGCCGAACTTGACGACGAGCGACGCGCGCTTCGACACCAGCGTCTGCTCGTGCGCGTCGGCGCCCGGCTTCAGCTCGAGCCAGACGTTGCGGGTGAAGAGGTTGGCGGCTGCGATTGCCATCATCGCCGCGGGCACGAGGCCGCCGATCGCGATCGAAGCGAGCCCGAAGCCGGCGAACCAGCCGGGGAACACCTGGTCGAGCAGCGCCGGAACGGCGTTGTTCGTGCCGTAGTGGCCGCTCGAGGGGACGTGTGCCGCGATCGCGAGGTAGCCGAGGATCGCCAGCAGCCCGAGCATGATCGTGTAGATCGGCAGGAAGATGCTGTTGCGCTGGACGACGTACTTCGACTTCGCGGACAGTGCGCCGGTCAGCGTGTGCGGGTAGAGGAAGAGCGCGAGCCCGCTGCCGACCGCGAGCGTCGCGTAGTCGGCGTACTTGTTCCCCGGCAGCGTCAGCGATGCACGGGGCACCTCGGAGAAGGCGTGGCCGTAGCCGCCGAGGTGGATCGGGATGTAGATGAGGGCGACGATCACCGTCACCCAGATGAAGACGTCCTTGACGACGGCGATCAGCGTCGCCGAGCGGAGGCCGCTGATGTACGTGATCACGGCGAGCAGCACGAACGCCGTCCAGAGCGAGGCCTCGACGGGGAGGCCGATCTGCGACATGCAGATCTCGATCCCGTAGACCTGCAGCGCGATGTACGGCATCGTCGCGACGATCCCCGTCAGCGTCACGGCCGCCGCCAGCGGGCGCGACTTGAAGCGGTCGCGGACGAAGTCGGACGGGGTGACGTAACCGCGCGCGCGGGCGAGCTCCCACAGCTTCGGCACGATCACGAACGCGACGAGGTACGTGATCACGAGATAGGGAAGCGCGAAGAAGCCGAGCGCGCCGGCGCCGAACACGAGCGCCGGCACCGCGATGAACGAGTACGTCGTGTAGACGCTGCCGCCCTGCAGGAACCACGTGAGGATGCCGCCGAACTGCCGGCCGCCGAGCGCCCACTCGTCGAGCTCGTCGCCGTCGCCGGTGTTCGCCTTCCACCGGCCGGCCATGAGGCCGACGACCGTGATCAGCGCGAAGGCCGCGGCGACGACGATCGCCTGCGTCGTCTCGATCGCCGCGATCATTCGGCCTCGGCCCCGCGCAGGAGGTAGACGGCGCCGGTGACGACGCCGCCGAAGGCGACCGCGATCAGCTGGTACCAGACGAAGAACGGCATGCCGCCGAGCGTCGGGTGGTCGTGGTTGTAGAGCGGCGGGTAGACGATCGTCGCGATCGGCAGGAGCAGGAGGAAGAGCGGCCAGCGCGGCCGCGCCGGCTCGTTCGCCTCGAGCTCGGCGAGATGGTCGAGCGGGTCCGCCGGCACAGGCTCAGGCAAGCTGCCTCCGCGCGAGCCGCTGGAACGGCCCCTCGACCTCGACCAGCTCGTCATAGCGCCCCTGCTGGACGATCCGGCCGGCCTGCAGCACGACGATCTTGTCGGCCGCGCGCACGGTCGACAGGCGGTGCGCGATGACGACGCGCGTCGCCCGCAGGCGCTTGATCGCCTCGGAGACCGCGGCCTGCGTCTTGTTGTCGAGCGCGCTGGTCGCCTCGTCGAAGAGGAGGATGCGCGGCCTGCCGACGACGGCGCGTGCGATCAGGAGCCGCTGCCGCTGGCCGCCGGAGAACGTGCCGGCGCCCTCGGCGACGAAGGTGTGCATCCCCATCGGCAGCGCCTCGATGTCGGCCCTGACGCCGGCGATGTCGGCCGCCTCCCACGCGTCCTCGATCGAGAGGGGCCGCGCGCCGACGATGTTCGTGAAGATGTCGCCGGCCATCAGGCGCGCGCTCTGCGTGACGACGCCCATCTGGCGGCGCAGCGCGCGCGGGTCGAGCGACTCGAGGTCCTTGCCGTCGTAGCGGACGGTGCCGACCTCGGGGAGCTCGAAGCCGAGCAGGAGCCGCATCACCGACGACTTGCCGGCGCCGGACGGGCCGACGAACGCGACGAACTCGCCCGGCTCCGCGACGAACGACACGTCGTCGAGGATGAGCGGGCCGTCCTCGGCGTACCGGAAGTTGACGTGGCTCATCTCGATCTGGCCGCGCAGCTCGCCGGGATCGGACTTGACGACGTCGGACTCGCGCTCGGCGACGAGGATCGGCTTCGTGTTCTCCCAGAGCGGCACCACCTGTGCGAAGAAGGTGGCGACCGTCGTCAGGCCGGTGATCGCGGTCAGCGCCTGGATGAACGCGGTGTTGAACGCGAGGAAGGTCGCCCCCGAGAGCGCGCCGGTCTTCATCGTCGACGCGCCGGCGATCAGCAGCAGCGTCCCGATCGCGGGCGTCGCGACGACGAACGCCGTGACGGCCGCGAAGCCGAGCTGCGCCTGGTAGAAGCACGTCTTCAGCGCCGTGAAGCGCGTGCCCCACTGCGCGAACCCGCGGCGCGACGCGTCGGCGACGCGCAGCTTGCCGACCGCCTCGACGAGCTGCATCGAGACGCCGAACAGGTCGTTCGTCGCATCCTGCACGCGACGCTGACGCGGCACCTGATAGCGGATCAGCAACGCCATGACCGTCGCGACGATCGCGAGCGCGATCGTCCCGAACAGCGCGAGCCGCAGGTTGAGCACGAACGCGAGGGCGAGGTTCGCGATGCCGATCGGGATCGCGAGCACCGCCGTGACGACGACGGACGTCAGCAGCAGCCGGATCTGCTCGATGCCCATGACGTTCATCGCGAGGCCTGCTGCCGCATGGCCGCGGAAGAACGGCAGCGGCAGGTCGAGCACGCGATCCCACACCGCCGCCTGGACGTCGGTGGACGCCCGGCCCTGGATGCGCAGGACGGCGAGCTGCTGCGCGATGCCGAAGGCGAACGCGGAGAACGCCATGACGACCAGCAGCATCGTCAGCCAGACGAGGTTCGACCGCTGCAGGCCGGGGACGACGTCGTTGAAGATCTTCTTCGTCACGATCGGCGTCAGCAGCGAGATGCCGGCGGCGACGAGCGAGAAGACGACGAGGCGCCCGAGGTCGGGCTTCAGCGGCCGGAGCATGAAGCGGAGCACGTCGCGGCCGGAGAGCGGATGCGCCGGCAGCGACCGGTAGAGCATGTGCGCCTCCTCGTAGAGGAGCGCGGCCGTCTCGTCGTCGACCGGCGTCCGCGAGCCGAGCTCGGGATCGACGATCGCGTACCCGCGGCGGGTCGGGAGCACCGCAACCGGCCGGCGGTCCTCCTTCCAGCGAGCGAGGATCGGCCCCGCCTCCACCTTCCACCAGTCGCCCTCGAAGACGACGAGCCGCGTGCGGACGCCCGACGCGCGCGCGATCGCCTCGACCGGGTCGACCGTCGCGCCCACGGCGCCGCGGGGCGGCGGCTTGATCTCGATCCCCTGCGCCTCGCCGACGAGCTGCAGCGCGGCGAGGACGTCGCCGGCCTCGGTCCCGGGCTGCACGCGCGGCTGCTCGCCGCCGAGCACGGCGCCGAGGCCGGTGTAGGTCGTCGTCCGCAGGTCGGCTTCGTACTGGCGCCGGCGCTCGAGCAGGTCGACCTGCTCCCGCCCGTCCTCGTCGAGCTTCTCCTTCAGTCGCTCGAGGAGCGTCTCCTCGAACGCGCGCACGCCGGCCCAGCCGAGCGAGGTGGCGAGCGCCTCGGCGCCGGCGACCGGGACGACCGTGACCGGCGACGACGTGGCGAGCCACGACTGCGGCGGCAGCGGCAGCAGCGCGTCGCCGGACGTCCGCTCGTCGAACAGACGAAGCGCGCCGGCGGTCGGGACCCAGACGAGGCGGGTCGCCGGCCATGCGTGCGCGCCGCCGGGAATC
>JBEQUF010000174.1:0-18750 GCA_040349295.1 Actinomycetota bacterium
GGAGGCCGCGAGCCCCGAGCCGAGCAGGATCCCGACAGCGCGGGCCCGGGCGAGCGCGAGCGCCCGCGAGCCGGGCACGTGCGGACGCTCGTCGAGCGACCACGTCGCGAGCTCCGTGCACGCGAGGAGCCCGGTCGCGACGAGCGGTGCGCCCTCGTCGAGCGAGTGGTGCCCGGCGAGCAGGCCGAGCACGTAGGCGGCGCCGAGCATCAGCACCGAGGAGCCGAGCAGGTCGTCGAGCCCGCGGAGCAGCACGAGCAGCAGCAGCACGGCGCCGGCAAGGCCGAGCGTCAGCGTCAGCGGCCGCACGCGCGGGGCGAGCGCGCAGGACCACGCGAGCACGCCGCCGTAGGCGCATGCCGCGAGGGACGCGGCGGTCAGGCGCGCGCCGGCCGTGCGTAGCGCCTGTATGCCCTCACCTCCTCGAGCACCGCGGCGAGGGCGCGGCCGTCGTCCCACGAGACGACCGGGATGCCCGCGCGCTCGTACCGGGCGCGGAGCGCGTCGCGGCTCAGCCGCCAGAGCCGGTACGAGAGCCGCGAGAGCTCGTCGGGCGCCGGCTCCACGAAGGGGACGGGGGAGACCTCGACGACGACCAGGTCGAAGCCTCGCGCCCGGAGATCGATCAGCGCCGACGTCGACCGCTCGTCGAGCAGGGGCGTCAGCGCGAGCACGAGCGCCTTCGCCGGCAGCGTTCGCGGCGGCAGCACGTCGATGTTCTTCGTCGCGAAGCTCAGCACGATGTCCATCTGCAGCAGCGAGTCGACGATGCGGTACAGCTGCCGCGTCCCCGATGCCGGCAGCAGCCACGAGAGGTAGCCGCCGAAGCTGACGAGCGCGACGCGGTCCTTTCGCTCGAGATAGCGATGGGCGAGCGACGCCGCCGCGCGCACCGTGAGGTCGAGCGTGCCGCGCGCGCCGAGCCGCACGTCGGTGAACGTGTCGAGGAAGAGGACGATGTCGGTGTTGCGCTCCGGGTGCTGCTCGTTCACCCAGAGGTCGCCGCGGCGCGCGCTGGCCCGCCAGTTGATGCGGCGCGGCCGGTCGCCGGGATGCCATTCGCGGATGTCGGCGAACTCGATCCCGTCGCCGCGCGCACGCGACACCTGGTTGCCGATGTACACCTGCGTCTCGAGCGGCTCGAGCAGCGTCTGCATCGTCTCGACGCTCGGGTACACCCGCAGCGGCTTCGCCTCGCCGACCGACGTCTCCCAGGTGCGGAAGCCGAACGGGTCGCGTGCCCGGACGAGGACGGGGCCGAGGCCGAACGCGCCCCAGCGGTGGCAGCTGATGCGGAGATCGACGGTGCGCGACGTCGGCGGATGGCCGCGCGGCGTGCCGGTCGAGGAGAGCTCCTCGGGGAGCGGCAGCAGGACGTCGACGCGCGCGGCGCCCTCGCCGCCCGTCAGCTCGAGCCGCGCGACAACCTCGTCGCCCTCGAGCGCGCGCTCGCGGTCGAGCGTGAGCGTGCCCCCGAGCTGCGGATCGCGCCGCGTCGCGGCGCCGATCGCTGCCGCGATCGCGAACGGCGCCGCAAGGGCGACGAGCTCGATGCGTCCCGCCGCGAGGCCGGCGACGAGCCCGATCGCTGCGAGGCCGGCGTAGGCGGCAAGCCTCGGCGAGTCAGTGCGGTGCATCTTCGGCAGGCGGCGTCGGCACCGTCTCGAGCGCCTCGGCGACGACGTCCTCGCTGCGGACCCGCTGCACCCAGAGCTCGGGCCGGAGCGTCAGCCGGTGCGCCAGCGCCGGCACCGCGACCGCCTTGACGTCCTCCGGCACGACGAAGTCGCGGCCGGCGAGCGCGGCCTTCGCGCGCGAGAGCTTCAGGAGCGCGAGCGAGCCGCGCGGGCTCGCGCCGACGGCGAGCCTCGACGACCGGCGCGTCGCCGTCACGACGTCGACGATGTACGCCTCGATCGAGGACGAGACGTGCACCTGCTCGAGCGACCGCTGCATCTCGACGAGCGTCGGGGCGGCGACGACCGGGCTGAGGGCGACCTCGTCCTCACCGCGTGCGAGCCGGCGCTGCAGGAGCTCGATCTCGGCCTCGCGCGACGGATAGCCGACGCCGATCCGCACGAGGAAGCGGTCGAGCTGCGCCTCCGGCAGCGGATAGGTGCCCTCGTACTCGATCGGGTTCTGCGTCGCGAGCACGACGAACGGCGGGTCGAGCCGTCGCGTCTCGCCTTCGCTCGTCACCTGGCGCTCCTGCATCGCCTCGAGCAGCGCCGCCTGCGTCTTCGGCGGGGCGCGGTTGATCTCGTCGGCGAGGAGGAGGTTGGTGAAGATCGGGCCGGCGAGGAAGCGGAACTCCGTCGTAGCCTGGTCGAAGATCGAGGAGCCGGTGACGTCCGACGGCATCAGGTCGGGCGTGAACTGGATGCGTGCGAACTGCAGCGACGTCGCCTGCGCGAACGACCGCGCGATCAGCGTCTTGGCGAGGCCGGGATAGTCCTCGAGCAGCACATGCCCGTCGCAGAGCACGGCGAGCAGGATCAGCTCGAGCGCGTCGCGCTTGCCGACGACGGCGCGCTCGACCTCGTCGAGCACCGCCGCGGCGCGGTCGCGCAGCCGGTCGAGCTCCATCAGCTCGCCTCCAGCCGGTCCACCATCGCGGCGAGGTCGCGGAGCGACGGCGACTCCACGTCGAAGTCGTCGTCGACACCGCGCGCCGCGGCGATCTCCTCGAGCAGCGGCCGGAGCCGCCGCTGGAAGTGCCGCCCGTCGGAGGAGGCGAGCACGAGCTCGCGCTCCGTGCGGATCAGGTCGGCCGGCCGTGACGGCGCCTCGCGCTCCCGGGCCAGCTCGGCCTCGAAGCGCGAGGGCGTCGTGGCCTGCGACTCGCGGAGGAGGGAGGTGAGAGCAGCAAGACCGATCGCGGCGAGCAGGATCGCGTAGCCCGCGACGATCGTCTCGCGCGACACCGGCCGCGCGCCGAGCAGCACGATCAGCGCGATCGTCGCCAGTCCCGCGCTCGTCGCGACGCGGCTCATGCCGGCACCAGGTCGGCTCGCACGGCGACGAGGGCGTCGATCGCCTCGTCGCGCATCGGCTCGCCGAGCTCGTGGTGGCTGAACTTCGCCCGCTCGAAGAGGCCGGTCAGCCGCTCGGCCGGGTCGCGGCCGGCGTCGAGCTCGACGAGGGCGCGGGAGAGATACTCGAACGGCGCCTCGGCGGGACGGCGCGGGACGCCGGCCGCGCCGAGGGCGCGCTCCATTCGCGCATAGGCGGCGATGATCGCGCGCCGGACGTCGGGGTCGCTGCGGAGGTCGTCGAGCGAGTCGTCGAGCGCGCGGAAGACGACCGCGCGGCGCTTCGCGAGCTCGCGCAGCGGCTTGCGGCCCGGGCGCGTGAACCAGAAGTACGCCGCGACGGCGAGCACGATCGCGGCGACGATTGCGATCTCGTCCCAGCGCATGTGCGCGTTGCGGAGGTGCGTCGGAGCCGGCGGAAGCGTCTTCGTCGGCACGTGCTGCCCCTGCTTGGGCGGCTGCTGCGCGAGGTTGCGGAGCCGCTGCTCGAACTTCGAGTGCAGGAGCAGCTCGGCGAGGAGGATCGCGCCCGCGACGATCACGACCTGGCTGAGGATGTGCCAGTTGCCCCGGCGCGGCGGTCCGCCGCCGACGCGGTCGCCGCGCAGCACGACGAGGACGACGACGACCATCGCGGCCGCGACGATGACGAGCGTCGTCGCGACGTAGTCGAAGAAGGACGCGCTCGGGCCGGTGCCTCGGCCGGGCGAGAGGGGACGGCCGTGGCTCGCGATCGCGGCCACGACGAGCAGCGCGGTGACGACGGCGCCGACTGGCAGGAGCCTCCGGGCGTTCACGGATCGGCAGTGTGGCAGCTCCGGCTTGGATCGAGGTGCTCAGACCTCGATCGTGGCGGAGCGCGCGAGCGCCGCCCCGGCCGCGTCGAGCGCGACCGCCGCGACGCGGCGCGTGCCCGGGGCGGGCTGCAGCGCCGTCTCGAAGCCGGTCCGGGCGACGGTCTGCGTCGCGCGGCCGTCCTCGACGAGCTGCCACGACGCGACGCCGGTGGCGCCGTTCCAGCTGACGTGGACCGAGCCGTTCTGCGCTGCGACGTCCGGCGGCCGGGTCGGCCTGCCGTTCCACGCCGACCGGAACGCGCGGTAGCTCTGCCCGCCGCGCGGCAGGGCGGCGTCGAAGACGATCGTCCCGTCGGCCG
Source organism: Actinomycetota bacterium (assembly GCA_040349295.1). Lineage (GTDB taxonomy): Bacteria > Actinomycetota > Thermoleophilia > Gaiellales > Gaiellaceae > Palsa-739. The sequence goes on from JBEQUF010000174.1 coordinate 4,189, forward strand.
CGAACTCGGTCACGTACGGCGAGCCGCCCCAGCCGACGACCATGTGCCCGTTCGGCAGCAGCTGCGCGTTCCCCATGTAGTGCGAGAGCACGAGCTGGGGCCGGTGGACGAAGGCGCGCTCGAGCGTGATGTGCCGCCCGCCGTCGCGCAGGAGCAGCGCACGGCTCTGCTTCTCCTCGGCCGGCGCGGCGCCGTTGTCGAAGACGGTGAGCGTCGTCCCGCCGTGAAACCGGACGTCGTGCTGCCACCAGAACCGCGCGCCCGGCCCGAACGTCACGTCGCTCCGGCGCCCGCCGATGCGCCGGAGGACGCGGCCCGTCCGCCGGTCGAGCTCGTAGGCCGCCCACGTGTTGCGCGCGCCGACGAGCAGGTTGCCGTTCGGCGCGACGTCGATCGAGTTGACGTGGAAGTAGTCGTAGCGCGGCCCGGGCCGCGCCTTCAGCTCGGTCTCGTCGGGGCCGACGTGGTCGAGGCTCCGCCATTCGCGGATCAGGCGGCCGCTCGGCAGCTCGAGCTCCTGCACGATCCCGTCGACGATCGTCCCGTGCCGCCACGGCACGATCTCGGTGCACGCGACGAGCGCGGTGTTCTCCGGCGAGATGACGAACTCGTGCAGGTCGCCGTTGCGCCCGCGCGCCGGGCCGAAGCGGGCGAGCTCCGCGTACGTCTCGTCGGCGACGACCCATTCGCCCTTCGGGATGCCGTGCGGGCTCTTGCCCTCCCACCAGGTGAGCACGGGCTTGCCGTGCAGCCGCTGCACCTTGAAGTCCATGACGGAGCTCGGGTTCGTGGGGTGGAACCAGACGAGGCCGCCGCGGCCGTCGGCGATCATCGCGCCGCGCTGGCCCGGCCCTGAGGACGGTGCGAGGAAGACGAAGTCGCCGGTGCCGCCGCGGGTCGTGAGGCGCGGCGGCTTCAGGTCCGGCCGGGAGGCGAACTGCTGCAGGTTCGTGCCCGGCGTCAGGTCGAGCCGGCGGACGAGTGCGAGCGCTGCGGCCGCCTGGAGGAACTCGGCGCGGTTCAGGCTCGCCACAGGGCGATTGTGCCTAGGGGTGGTGGATCCGGATCCGGACGCCGCCGTGGCCCGAGCAGGTGCCGGACGCGTGCTGCGAATGGCTGTACGAGCCGTCGCGGCACTGGGCGGTCGCACCGATCGCGTTCGAGTCGGGCCGGTGGACACAGACGCCGGAGACGTTCTTGTAGTAGCCGGCGCGGCACTGCAGCGCCGCATGGGCCGGATGCGAGACCGCCGCCGCCGCAGCTGCGAGGACGGCAGCGAGACATATCGCCATCCGGCGCATCGACGCGGATCATGGCCGAACTGGAGGCGGCCGTCCAGGGCTGCCCGACCGCGAGCTCCGGTGCCGGGGCCGCCTACCTCTGATGTCGCCACCGCGCGCGGCGGCCGGAGAGCTGCGGGACAGGGATTCGAACCCCAACTTCCTGATCCAGAGTCAGGCGTCCTACCGTTAGACGATCCCGCAACGGCAGGGCCGAAGTGTAGCCGGGTTAGAGCTCGACCCGGTACATCGGCACGAGGCGTCGCTCCGTCTCCGTGTCGATGTGGGCGACGACCTCGACGTAGGGCTCGAGGCCCGAGCCGCGGAGCTTCGCCTTCAGGAGCCCGTCGACCTGGAAGATCCCGGAGGAGTTGTTCATCAGGATCTCGATCAGGATCGGCTTGTCCTCGCCGTCCGTGATCGTCACGTCCTCGATCGCCGCGGCCGACAACGAGTGCATCGAGACCCGGCCGCGCTCAAACGGGATCCGCGACCGCCCCTTTGCCATGTCGAGCGCGTCGGCGACGCGGATCAGCCCGGCCTCGATCGTCAGCGGCTGCCCGTCGGCGCGGTGCGAGATGATCGCCTGCAGCACCTCCGACACGACGACCGTCTTGTCGGGCTCCTCGTAGAGCCCGTCGAGCAGCTCGCGGAGCTTCGGCTCCGACAGGAAGAGCGAGAAGTCCTCGTGGCCGTGCCGGTGCACCGACATGCCGACGCAGTGCATGAGCGCCGCGAGCGTGACGATCACCTCGGCGTCTTCGTGCGTGTAGCCGTAGTCGCGCTGGACGCCGGTCTCGACGTGGTGCTTGTGCAGCTGCCGCAGGAGCTTCAGCGCGATGTTCGCGACGATCTGGATGTGCACCCAGGAGTGGTCGTTGATCTCCATGCGCGCGACCGCGTTCACGTTCGAGACGTGCCACCAGCCCTTGAGCTGCATGTCGGCGTTCACGCGCTCGACCAGCGTCCGGAGCTTGCGGTTGCCGCGCACCGGCACGTTGATCCGCATGCGCTCGACGGCTTCCGCCGGGGTCAGCCGCGCTTCGCGCTCGGCCTCCTCCGACGCGGGCGACTCGATCCGCTCCTCGGTCTCCTTGTCGATCGCCATGGACGGAGTCTATGCCGGGTGTCATAGATACAGGGGTGACGGAGCCCGCAGAGCTGCCCGAGCACGAGCCGCACCCCGTCCGCCTGGTTCTCGACGACGACCTGAAGCGGAACCGCTGGACGGTGCTGTTCCGGCTGATCCTCGCGATCCCGCACCTCATCTGGTACGTGCTCTGGTCGATCCTCGTCCTGATCGTCGCCGTGCTGAACTGGATCGCGACGCTCGTCGCCGGCACGCCGCCGCGGGCGTTCCACAACCTCCTCTGCGCGTACACGCGCTACTCGGCCCACCTCTCGGCGTATCTCGGTCTTGTCGTCGACCCGTATCCGGGATTCGTCGGCGACGCGGAGGAGTACGAGCTCGACATCCAGCTGCCCGCCGACCCGCAGCCGCAGCCGCGCTTGACGACGTTCTTCCGCCTCGTGCTCGCTCTGCCGGCGATCCTGCTCGCCGCCGCCCTCGGCGGCTCGTTCAGCGTCGGCAGCGTGTTCCTGAACCGCGGTCACGGGCGGACGAGCCGCGGCAGCGACGGCAGCGGCGGCGGCGGGCTGCTGACGTTCGTGTGCGCGATCCTCGGGTGGTTCGCCGCACTCGCGACCGGTCGGATGCCGCGCGGGCTTCGCGACGCCGGCGCGTACGGCATCGGCTACGGCGCGCAGATGCGCGCATACCTCTTCCTGATCACGGATCGGTACCCCAACTCCGACCCGACGGCGCTGCTCGACTCGCTCCAGCGGCCGCCGCAGCACCCCGTGCACCTCGTCGGCGACCCGCACGACCTCCGCCGCTCGCGGCTGACGGTGTTCTTCCGGCTGCCGCTCTTCATCCCGCACTACATCTGGCTCGAGCTCTGGACCGTCGCCGCGCTGATCCTCGGCGTGATCAACTGGTTCGCGACGCTGATCGCCGGTCGGCCGCCGCGCGCCTTCCACCGGTTCTTCGCCGCGTACGTCCGCTACCAGCTGCACGTCTACGCGTTCATGACGCTCGCCGCCAACCCGTTCCCCGGCTTCACGGGCGCGGCGGGGACGTATCCGCTCGATCTCGTCGTCCCGGCGGAGCCGCAGCCGCAGCACCGGCTCAAGACGTTCTTCCGGCTCGTTCTCGCCATCCCCGCGTTCCTCGTCGACATCGTGCTCGTCTACTGCGCGCTCGTCGCGGCCGTCTTCACCTGGTTCGTCGCGCTGCTCCGCGCGGAGGCGCCGTGGGGCCTGCGCAACCTCACCGCCTACGCGCTGCGCTACCAGGCGCAGACGAACGCGTACCTCTATCTCCTCACCGACCGGTATCCGCACGCGAGCCCGCTCGAGGGCGAGGAGCCGCCGGCTCCCGATCCGGAGCCGTTCGAGCCTGCACCGACGGCGGCGTGATCCGCCGCGTCGCGGCCCTCTGCGTCGCCGCGACCGGGCTCGCGATCGCAGGCTGGTTCCTCTGGCGGACGTCCGTCCCGGCGCTGCACACGCCGAAGCTCCACGCGTCCACCGTCTTCCCGGCCGGCGTACTGCACCGGGCGCGGCGCTACAGCCGGGGCGCGCGCGACCTCTGGCTCGCCGGCGCGCTCGTGAAGATCCTCGTCCTCGGCCTGTACGCGCGCTTCGGCGTCCGCTGGACGCGCGAGTCGGCGGCCGGGCCGATCGGCACCGGGATGCTGCTCGGCATGCTCGGCTTCGCGCTCGTCTGGCTCGCGCAGCTGCCGTTCTCCGTGCTCGACGTCTGGTGGCGCCACCGCTATGGGATCTCGGGCAGCTACGTCCGGGCGACGGTCGGCAACTGGCTCCTGCTCGGCGTGTCGTTCGCCTTCCTGTCGGGCGCGCTCGCCGTCGTCATGGGCCTCGCGCGCGTCCGGGTGCTCGAGCGCGCCTGGTGGCTTCCCGCGGCGCCGGTCTTCGTCGGGCTGACGACGCTCTTCGCCTTCGTCTCGCCGTGGCTGCTCGGCGGGCGGCCGTATCGCGAGGACGTCGCGACGCTCGAGCGCATCGAACAGGTGCACGTGCCGGTGCGCGTCCTCGACAACGTCGACGAGCCGAACGCGTTCGCGACCGGTCTCGGTGTCAGCCGGCGCGTCTTCCTCTGGCGACCGATCACCGAGCCGCCGTTCACGCAGCGCGACGACGCCTTCGTCCTCGCGCACGAGCTCGGCCATCTCGCGCACTCCCACATCTGGAAGTCGATCGGCTGGTACGCGCTCTTCGCGTTCCCGCTGGCCTTCCTCGTCGCCCTTGCGACGGGCGCGCGTGGGGGCATGGGGACGCCGGAGGCGGTCCCGCTCGCGATCTTCGTGCTCGTCGTCCTGCAGCTCGTGCAGCTGCCGCTCCGGAACGCCGTCACCCGCCGGATGGAGGCCGAGGCCGACTGGTCGGCGCTCCGCGCGACGCACGACCCGGCTGCCGGGCGTGACCTGTTCCGGAAGCTCGCCTCGATCACGCTCGAGGACCCGAACCCGCCGTGGTGGGACTATGCGCTGCTCGAGAACCACCCGACGCTGCTGCAGCGGATCGAGATGACCTACGCCACCTCGGCGGCCCAGTCGCCGTAGAGCGACGTGTAGAGGCCGCGCTTCGCGAGCAGCTCGTCGTGCGAGCCCTGCTCGACGACCTTGCCGTGCTCGAGCACGACGATCAGGTCGGCGTCGCGGATCGTCGACAGGCGGTGGGCGATGATGAAGGCCGTCCGGTCGGCGAGGAGCACGCGCAACGCGTTCTCGATCCGCCGCTCGGTGCCGATGTCGACCGACGAGGTCGCCTCGTCGAGGATCAGCACCCGCGGGTCGGCGAGCAGCGCGCGCGCGAACGCGACGAGCTGCCGCTGGCCGAGCGAGAGGCGCGAGCCGCGCTCGCCGAGCTGCGTCTCGTAGCCGTCCTCGAGGCGCAGGATGAAGTCGTGGGCGCCGACGGTCTGCGCTGCCCGGACGATCTCGTCCGGTGCGGCGTCGGGCTTGCCGAACGCGATGTTCTCCGCGACCGTGCCGGCGAACAGGAAGCCCTCCTGCGGCACGACGCCGAGCTGGCGACGCAGCGACGCCTGCGTGACGTCGTTGACGTCGTGGCCGTCGATCGTGATCCGGCCGTGCGTCGGCTCGTAGAAGCGCGCGATCAGCTTGGCGATCGTCGACTTGCCCGCGCCGGTGTGTCCGACGAGCGCGACGGTCGTCCCGGCCGGCACGTCGAGATCGATCCCGTGCAGCACCTCGTCGCCGCGGCCGTACGCGAAGCGCACGTGCTCGAAGCGGACGTCGCCGCGGATCTGCGGCAGCGGCTCGGCGCCCGGCCGGTCGACGACCTGCGGCTCCTCGTCGAGGATCTGCATGATCTTGTCCAGCGCCGCGGTCGCCGACAGGAACGTGTTGTACAGCTGCGACAGCGCCTGCACCGGGTCGAAGAAGTTGTTCACGTAGAGCATGAACGCGAACAGCGTCCCGAGCGAGATCGTGTGCCCGAAGTACAGATGGCCGCCGTACGCGATCACGACCGCGAGCGCCGCCGTCGAGAGCAGGTCGACGGTGGGGAAGTAGACGCCGTTGAGGACGACCGTGCGCATGTTCGCCTCGCGGTAGCGCCGGGCGACGCGCCGGAAGTTCTCGAACGCCGGATCCTCGCGGTTGAACGCCTGCAGGACGCGCATCCCCGCGATGTCCTCGGCGAGCGTCGCGGTGACGAGCCCGAGCCGCTCGCGCACCTGCGAGTAGGCGCGCGCCGAATGGCGGCGGAAGAGCGCGGTGGCGATGCTCATCAGCGGCAGCACGGCGCACGTCGCGAGCGCGAGCCGCCAGTCGAGCACGAAGAGGATGATCGCCGTGCCGATCAGCGTCAGCGAGTTCTGCACGAGGCTCGTGACGCCGTCGGTGACGAGCTGGTCGATCGCCTCGACGTCGTTTGTCAGCCGGCTGATGATCACGCCGGCGCGGTTGCGCTCGTAGAAGCCGAGCGACAGCCGCTGCAGGTGCGCGAAGAGCCGGTTGCGCAGGTCGGCGAGGATGCGCTCGCCGACCCAGCCGGTGAAGTAGGTCTCGGCGTACGTCATGCCCCAGTTCGCGAGGCCGGAGGCGATGAAGACGACGATCACGACGACGAGCCGCGTGCCGCCGTGCCCGTTCACCGCGTCGTCGAGCGCGAACTTCGCGAGGTACGGCGGCGCGAGCGCCGTCGCCGTCGCGGTCAGGAGCGAGACGACCGAGAACATCGTCCGCCGCCGGTACGGCTTCGTCAGCCGCAGGAGCAGGCCGATGCGCCGGCGCGTCTGCGACCAGGACCAGTCCTCGACGTCGCTGCCACGCTGCTGCAGGAGATGGCCGCCCGGCTGGTGGACTCTCACGCGGCGCCTCGTTCCTCGACGCGCGACGCGAACTCGGCCTCGAGCAGGCCGTGCTCGTAGATCTCGCGGTACACCGGGCTCGTCTGCAGCAGCTCGTCGTGCGTGCCGCGTGCCGCGATGCGGCCGTCGTCGAGGACGACGATCTCGTCCGCGAGCGCGATCGTCGACAGGCGATGGGCGATGATCAGGGTCGTCCGGTCGTGCATCACCTCGCGCAGGCCGGCGCGGATCTGGGCCTCGGTCGTCGCGTCGACCGAGGCGGTCGCGTCGTCGAGGATGAGGATCCGCGGGTCGACCGCGAGGGCGCGGGCGATCGCGACGCGCTGCCGCTGACCGCCGGAGAGCGTGATCCCGCGCTCGCCGATCACGGTGTCGTAGCCCTTCGGCAGCCGCTCGATGAACTCGTGGGCCTGCGCCGCGCGGGCGGCGCGCTCGACCTCCTCGTCGCTCAGGTCGCCGCGGCCGAAGGCGATGTTCTCGCGCACGGTCGCCGAGAAGAGGAACGGATCCTGGGCGATGACGCCGATCGCGTGCCGGAGCTCCGCGAGGTGCACGTCGCGCACGTCGACGCCGTCGACGAGCACGCGACCTTCGGTCGCATCGTAGAAGCGCGGCACGAGCGAGGTCAGCGTCGTCTTGCCCGAGCCGGTGTGGCCGATCAGCGCCACCGTGCGGCCGGCCGGAATCTCGAGGTCGACGTCGTGCAGCACCGGGCGCTCCGGGTCGTAGCCGAACGTGACGTGCTCGAAGCGGATCGCGCCGCCGCCGGGCGGCAGCGCCACCGCCGCCGGCAGGTCGGCGATCTCCTCCGGCGCGTCGACGATCTCGAAGATGCGCTCGCCCGCCGCCGTCGCGCGCTGCGCCTGGCCGACCCACATCCCGAGCGCGCGCAGCGGCAGCACGAGCATCGCCAGGTAGAGGTTGAACGCGACGAACGAGCCGACCGACAGCGAGTGGTGGGCGACCATGCGCGCGCCGACGAGCAGCACGAACGCCTGCGCGAGCAGCGGCACGAACGAGATCAGCGGCACGTAGGTCGCGCGCTGGCGGTTGGCGCGGAGCGTCTGCTGGAAGACCTTCTCGGAGCGGTGGTCGAACTTCCGCTGCTCGGCCGGCTCCTGCGCGAACGCCTTGACGACGTGGACGCCGACGATGTTCTCCTCGGCGACCGTCGCGACGTCGGCGAGCTTCTGCTGCACGTCGCGCAGCGTCGGGTGCGACACGTGCGAATAGCGGTAGGCGAGCAGGATCAGGACCGGCGTGATCGCGAGCACGATCAGCGCCAGCTTCCACTGGAAGAAGAAGAGGACGACGGTCACCGAGAGCACCGTCAGGGCGTTCTGGAAGAAGAAGATGAGCCCGTAGCCGAGGAAGAACCGGACGCCCTGCAGGTCGACCGTCGCCCGCGACATGAGCTGCCCGGTCTGGTGGCGGTCGTAGAACCCGAACGAGAGCCGCACCATGTGGGCGTAGAGACCGCTCCGCATGTCCATCTCGACGTCGAGCGCGATCTGGCCGGAGAGGAGCCGCCGCCCGGCCATCAGGAGCGCGCGGGCGATTCCGATCCCGACCAGTCCGACCACCGTCCAGCGGAGGTAGTGCATGTCGTGACGCAAGAGCGCCTTGTCGATGGCGTCGCGGCCCGTCACCCAGACGAGCGCGATCTGCGCGGCCTGGGAGCCGACGGCGAGAAGGATGGAGACGATCAGGCCCGTTCGATACGGCCGCAGGAAGCCGAGCAGCCGCGCGAACGTCCGCCTGTACGGAACGGCGCTCACAACTGGCAGGCTATCGACGCGATGAGTGTCGGCCCCGAGGTCTTCGGCGAGGACTATCTCTACTTCTACGACGACGCGGTGCTGTCGTCGGAGCGCGACGACCGCGAGGCGCAGGTCGTCTGGGACGTGCTCGGGCTCACGCCGGGCGCCGACGTGCTCGACCTCGCGTGCGGTCACGGCCGGATCGCGAACCGCCTGGCCGACCGCGGCGCGACCGTGATCGGGCTCGACCGCGACCCCTACTTCCTCGAGATCGCCCGCTCCGCGGGGTCGGACGCCGAGTTCGTCGAGGGCGACATGCGCGGGCTGCCCTGGGACGAGCCGCGGTTCGACGCCGTCGTCCTCTGGTTCACGGCCTTCGGCTACTTCGACGAGCGCACGAACGCCGACGTGCTGCGCGGCATCCGCCGCGTCCTGCGCGAAGGAGGGCGCCTGGCGGTCGAGCTGAACCACCTGCCCCGCATCCTCGCCACCTTCCAGCGGCAGTCGTGGATCCGCCACGACGACGACGTCGCGCTCGACGAGCACGAGTTCGAGCCGGACCGGAGCGTCATGCGGACGAAGCGCACGTATGTCCGCGGCGGCACGGTGCGCGAGATCGAGTACGAGGTGCGGATGTACATGCCGGCCGAGCTGCGCGAGCTGCTGCTCGGGGCCGGCTTCTCGCGCGTCGACCTGCTCGGGGGCGACGGCAACCCGCTTGTGCCCGAGGCCCGGCGGCTGATCGCCGTCGCGCACGTGTGAGCGCCGCCCCGGACGGCAGCCCCGTGGACGTCTACGCCTCGCTGCCGGCGATGGGGGAGGTCGAGCGCGTCGTCGAGGCGGTCGCGCCGCCCGCGACGCTCCTCGAGCTCGGCTGCGGCGCCGGGCGCGTGACCCGGCACCTCGTGGCGCGCGGCTACACGGTCGTCGCGGTCGACGAGTCGCCGGAGATGCTCGAGCACGTCCGCGACGCCGAGACGGTGTGCGCACGGATCGAGGAGCTCGATCTCGGGCGCGAGTTCGACGCGGTCCTCCTCATGTCGAACCTGCTGACGGTCGAGCCGGAGCAGCGGCGCGCGTTCCTCGAGGCGTGCGCACGGCATTCGGATCTGCTCGTCGTCGAGTCGCTCCCGCTCGCCTGGCTCCCCGAGTCGAACGACCGGCTCCGCATCGATCGCGTCGAGGACGGCGTCGTCCACGGGGAGGTCTTCTACGACGGCGGCGCGTCGCACGCGTTCGCGATGCGCGTCTTCGCGGACGAGGACGAGCTGCGCGACGCGCTTGCCGAGGGCGGGTTCGTCCTCGAGCGCCGCCTCGACGCGCGCTGGTTCACAGCGCGGCGTGCACGAGCCTGAGCGCCCGCTCGAGGCGTGCCTTGTTCGCGGCCACGTTCGGCCAGCTGCTCGCACCCGACGGATGCGGGAGCGGGATCACCGGGATCCCGGCGCGGTCGAACACCTCGCCGATGCACGCGGTCATGTCGCCGACGCCGAGCAGCCGCTTGATCGCGAGCCCGCCGACCGGGACGATGAGCGCCGGGCGGAGCAGCTCGAGCTCCCAGCCGGCCCAGAACGCGCAGAGCTCCTGTTCGCGCGGCGTCGGCGTCCGGTCGCCGCGGCCCGACGGCGCGCGGCCGGGGTAGCAGCGCGTCACGGACGCGCAGTAGAAGGTCGCGTAGAACGTCTCCTCGTCCATCTGCAGCCAGCGCCGGAGCGTCTGCCCGGCGCGGCCGCGCCACGGCAGGCGCTCCTCGCCCTCGACGATCCCCGGCGCCTGGCCGTACATGTAGGCGCGCTGGTTCGCGAGCGGCGCCCGCACCGGCAGCGACTCGAGCGGGAAGCCCGCCTCGGCGCACGCGCGGCAGCGGGCCGTGTCGCGCTGCAGCGATGGAAGCGACCGATACGCTGACCTGCGAGTCGTCATGAGAGAGCTGTTCTCGTTTCCGAATCCGGTGAATGAGACGTCCGCGCGCACCGTCGCGGCCGTCGTCGCGGTGCTCGCGGTGCTGGCGATCGCATTCCAGCAGGGCTGGCTCGTCGCCGTGCTCGCCTATGGCTTCCTCGCCCGCGCGCTCACCGGCCCGACGCTCTCGCCGCTCGGCCTCGTCGCGACGAAGGTCGTCACGCCGCGACTCGACGTGGTGCACCGCTACTCGCCCGGGCCGCCGAAGCGGTTCGCGCAGTCGGTCGGCGCCGTCTTCACGGTCACGGCGGCGCTCGTCTGGTACGTCGCCGGCTCGCACCTCGCCGCCTCGATCCTGCTCGGGATCATCGTCGTCTTCGCGACGCTCGAGAGCGCGCTCGGTCTCTGCGTCGGCTGCAAGGCGTTCTTCCTGGGGATGCGGCTCGGGCTCGTCCCGCCGCAGATCTGCGAAGAATGTGCGCGTGTCCTCGCCGCCTGACCGTCCGCTCGAGGCCGTCCCCAACGTCTCCGAAGGCCGCGACGGCGCAGTCGTCGGCGCGATCGGCCGGGCGCTCTCGCGCGACGCGCGGCTCCTCGACGTCCACTCGGACGAGGATCACAACCGCTCGGTCTACACGCTCGTCGGCTCGGACGAGACGCTCGTCGAGTCGCTGCTCGCGGGCGTCGAGTGCGCGCGCGACCTGATCGACCTGCGCCGCCACGAGGGGGTCCATCCGCGCATCGGCGCCGCCGACGTCGTGCCGATCGTGCCGATCGTCCCCGAGGACATGGAACGGGCGAAGGCGGCGGCGCGACGGCTCGCCGAGCGCATCGCCGGCGAGCTCGGCCTGCCGGTCTTCCTCTACGGCGAGATCGGCGGCGGCCGCACGCCGGCCGACTTCCGACGCGGCGATCCGTCCGAGCTCGTCCCCGATCTCGGGCCGCCGGCGCTGCACGAGACGGCGGGCGGCGTCATCGTCGGTGCGCGGCGGCCGCTGATCGCCTTCAACGTCAACCTCGCCCGTGGCGCAAGCGTCGAGACCGCGCGCGAGATCGCCGCCGTCGTCCGCGAGCGGGACGGCGGCTTCCCCGGCGTCCGCGCGCTCGGGCTCGACCTGCCGCGCGCGGGTCGCGCGCAGGTGAGCATGAACGTCGAGGACTGGGAGGCTGCGGCCCTGCATGAGATCGTCGCCGCCGTGGAACGCGAGGCACGGGCCCGCGGCGTCGAGGTCGAGGGCTCGGAGCTCGTCGGGCTGATGCCGGCCGGCGCGGCGGCCGTCGCCGCCGGAGCCGTCCTGCACATCGACGGCTTCGACGCCTCGCGGCTGCTCGAGCTGCGGCTACTCGGATAGGCAGCGGCCGAACGACGCGCTGAAGTCGTTGCGCGTGCCGCTCATCTTCACCGCGACGCCCCGGAAGCGCATTTCGATGCAGAAGGTGCTCGCGGTGACCTGACCGACCCGGACCCGCGGATCGAGCTTCGCGTCGTAGCGCGCGAGCGACGAGCGGCGCAGTCCCGTGAAGCGGTCGTGGTGGTCGGCCGCGAAGGAGAGGACGCTGAGGGCGAACCGGCCGAGCTCCTGCTGCGCGGGCTCGGGCGGAGCCGTGCTGACGCAGAGCGCCGCCGGCGCGAGGACGAGCGCGCCGGTCGCGGCGAGGGCTGCAATCGAGAGCCGGACCATGCGGTGGCAATCGGCAGGGCGCCGCCGGGTCGCGCGTCCCTCGAACGAGGGTTCCCCCTAGACTCGGCGGGTGGCGACCAGGACCGCCATCGGGCTCACCGGCGACGACCTCACCGTCGCCGACGTCTGGGCCGTGGCCGTCGACCGGGCGCCGACCGCGCTGACCGACGCCGCGCGCACGAAGATGCGCGCCGCCCGGGCGCTCGTCGAGCGGGCTGCGCACGGGGCGCACGAGCACACGTACGGGGTGAACACCGGCTTCGGGCGCTTCGTCTCCGTCTCGATCCCCGACGACGAGGTCGAGGAGCTGCAGCTGCGGCTGCTCCGCTCGCACGCCTGCGGGGTCGGTGAGCCGTACCCGGACGAGATCGTCCGTGCCGCGATGCTGCTGCGCGCGAACACGCTCGCCAAGGGATCGTCGGGCGCACGGATCGAGACGGTGGAGCTGCTGCTCGAGTGCCTCGACCGCGGCGTCGTCCCCGTCGTCCCCTCGCGCGGCTCGGTCGGGGCGTCCGGCGACCTCGCGCCGCTGGCGCATCTCGCGCTGCCGCTCGTCGGCGAGGGGGAGGCGCGCGTCGACGGCGACCGGCTCTCCGGCGCGGACGCGCTCGCCCGTGTCGGCCTCGCGCCGCTGCAGCTCGCCGCGAAGGAGGGGCTCTCGCTGATCAACGGCACGCAGTTCATGGCGGCCTACCTGTCGCTCGGGCTCGTGCGGGCGCGCCGCCTGGCGCGGATCGCCGACGTCGCATGCGCGATGTCGCTCGAGGCACTGCAGGGATCGCGGACGTCGTTCCTGCCGCAGATCCACGCGCTCCGGCCGCTGCGCGGACAGGGCCTCTCGGCGGCGAACGTGCTGCGGCTGCTCGACGGCTCGGCGATCAACGAGTCGCATCGCTGGTGCGACAAGGTGCAGGACGCCTACTCGCTCCGCTGCGCGCCGCAGGTGCACGGCGCCTCGCGCGACCTCTTCGACTACGCCGACTACACGGTCTCCGTCGAGCTCAACGCGGCGACGGACAACCCGCTCGTGCTCGTCGAGGACGAGACGCTCGTCTCGAACGGGAACTTCCACGGCCAGCCGCTCGCGTTCGCGCTCGACACGCTGGCGATGGCGGCGGCCGAGCTCGCGAACATCTCCGAGCGCCGTGTCGAGCGGCTCGTCAACCCGAACCTGTCGGACGGGCTGCCGCCGTTCCTCGTCGTCGACGGCGGCCTGAACAGCGGCTTCATGATCCCGCAGTACGTGGCGGCGTCGCTCGTCTCCGAGAACAAGGTGCTCGCCCATCCGGCATCGGTCGACTCGATCCCGACGAGCGCGGGCCAGGAGGATCACGTGTCGATGGGCAGCGTCTCGGCCGTGAAGGCCTGGCAGGTGCTCGCGAACTGCGAACGCGCGCTCGCGATCGAGCTGCTCGCCGGCGCGCAGGGCGTCGAGTTCCACGCGCCGCTCGAGCCCGGCGCCGGCGTGCGCGCCGCACGCGCCGCGGTGCGCGAGCTGTCGCCGAGGCTGCGTGACGACCGGTCGCTCGCCGCCGACATCGAGGCGGTCGCGGTCGCGATCCGCGACGGCTCGCTGCTCGCGGCGGTCGAGGCCGAGGTGGGGGAGCTCGCGTGAGCGCGACGCTGTCGCTGCGGGAGCGCGTCGACGGGCTGGTCGGCGACCTCGGCACGATCCGCGCGCCGCGCGGCACGGAGCTGAATGCGCGGCAGTGGTCGACCGAGGCGCCGCTGCGCATGCTGCTGAACAACCTCGACCGCGAGGTCGCCGAGCGCCCCGAGGAGCTCGTCGTCTACGGCGGCTCCGGCAAGGCCGCACGGAGCCACGATGCGCTGCGCGCGATCGTCGCGTCGCTCCTCGAGCTGCGCGCCGACGAGACGCTGCTCGTGCAGTCCGGCAAGCCCGTCGGCGTCTTCACGACGCACGAGCACGCACCCCGCGTCCTGATCGCGAACTCGCTGCTCGTCCCGAAGTGGGCGACGTGGGACGAGTTCCGGCGGCTCGAGGCCGAGGGGCTGACGATGTTCGGTCAGATGACCGCCGGCTCGTGGATCTACATCGGGTCGCAGGGGATCCTGCAGGGGACGTACCAGACCTTCATGGCGGCGGCGGAGGTGCACTTCGGCGCGCCGTCGCTCGCCGGGCGCACGGTCCTGACGGCCGGGCTCGGCGGCATGGGCGGTGCGCAGCCGCTGGCCGGCACGCTCGCGGGTGCGGCGATCCTCTGCGTCGAGGTCGATCCGGTGCGGATCGAGCGGCGACTCGAGACGCGGTACCTCGACGAGGCGACCGACGACGTCGACGACGCGCTCCGCCGGATCCGCGCGGCGGCGGCCGACGGCCGTGCGCTGTCGGTCGGCCTGCTCGGCAACGCCGCCGACGTCGTGCCGGCGCTCGCGGCGCGCGGCGAGCGCTTCGATCTCGTCACCGACCAGACGGCCGCGCACGATCCGCTGACGGGCTACGTCCCGCAGGGGCTGTCGGTGGCGGACGCCGCCGCGTTACGTGCGTCCGACCCGGA
>JBEQUF010000185.1:0-3602 GCA_040349295.1 Actinomycetota bacterium
GCGGTTCGGTCCGACCGGCACCGGGCGGCGGCGCACGGCGACCGCCTTCGACATGGCGAACGCCCAGAAGCCGCCGATGCAGAGCGTCAGCGTCAGCACGAGCGGCAGCGAGGTGTGGTACGGGGCAGGCGCGTTGTGGAAGAGCATCAGCATCCCGACCGCGAGCGAGGTCAGGCCACCCACGGTCAGCGCTCCGTGCGACACGACATGCGCGTCGATCACCATCAGGACGACGCCGAGGACGATCAGCAGGAGCCCGCCCCACGAGATGGGCAGCACGCTGAAGCCGAAGAGCGCCGTGATCAGCGCGACGGCGCCGAGCGCGCCGGGCAGGACGATGCCCGGGTGGAAGACCTCGAAGCCGATGCCGGCGATGCCGGCGAGGAAGAGCAGGCTGAGGATGTTCGGGTCGATGAGCGTGTTGAGGATGCGCGTCAGGACGCCCGGCTTCGTGTAGTCGATGTGCGCGCCCGCGAGGTGGAGCGTGTACGGCCGTTCCGCGTCCTTCGTCCGATACCCGTCGAGCTGCCGCAGGAGCGCGGGCAGCGAAGGCGCGACGACGTCGACGACGTGCATCGCGAGCGCTTGCTGCGCTGTGAGGTTCGACGCGACCTTCACCGCCTTCGCCGGCCACGTCGTGTTCCGCTTGTGCGCGGCGGCGAGCGCGGTCAGCGAGGCGGCCGCGTCGTTGATCACCTTGCGGCGCAGGTCGGAGCCGAGGTTCTGGCCGCTCGAGTCGATCGGCGTCGAGGAGCCGATGTTCGTGGTCGGGGCCATCGCGAGCACGTCCGCGGCCTCGCTGATCCAGACGCCCGCGCTCGCGGCGCGGGCGCCGTCGGGCGAGACGTAGACGATCACCGGCAGCTTCGCGTTCAGCTCCGCGGTGTAGATCGTCTTCATCGACGACGAGAGGCCGCCGGGCGTGTCGAGGAGGATGACCGCCGCGTCGTACTTCGACTTCGCCGCGCGCGAGAGCTTCGACGTCAGGTAGTCCTGCGTCACGGGGTTCACCTCGAGATCGGGGCCGAAGCGGATCGCGAGGACGCGCGGCTGCGACGTCCCGGCGGAAGCAGCACCCGCGAGCGTCAGGACGAGGGCAGCGGCGGCGACGAACGCACGCACGCCCTCAAGAATACGGCGCGCACCACGTCCTGTACGCCCGGTCGAGCTCGACGAGGATCGACGCGAGCAGCTCGTCGCGGTCGAGCTCGCGGCCGAGCTCGACGCGGAGCGACGTCGCCGGCTTCACCGTCTCCGCCGGCAGCTCGTCGGCCGTGTGGTTGACGTTGACGCCGATGCCGAGCACGACCCGTCCGGTCGTCGCCTCCGGCAGGATCCCGGCCACCTTCCGGCCGTTCAGGAAGACGTCGTTCGGCGGGCGGACCTCCGCGCCGTGCCCGATCGCCGCCGCGACGGCGCCTCCGGCGACGAGCGAGAGCTCGGGCCAGAGCGGCATCGGCGCCGGCGGCCGCAGCAGGAGCGAGAAGAGGAGCGACCGGCCCGGGACGTCGTGCCAGACCCGGCCGAGGCGGCCGCGGCCCGCGGTCTGGTGGTTGGCGAGGACGAGCGCACCTTCCGGCGCGTCCTCGGGCACCAACCGCTGCGTCGACGCGCATTCCTCGACGTACGTGAAAGGCTCACCGAAGGGCACGATGTCTAGAGTAGGCGCGTGCAGGTCGACCGCACGCTGTCCTACGAGAAGCTCAGCGACCCGATCCTCGTCACGCGCGCGAAGCACGGCGACCCGCGTGCGCTCGAGGTGTTGCTGGAGCGCCACGCGCCGAAGGTGCAGCGGCTCGCGCTGCACGTCCTCCGCGACCCGGACGACGCCCGCGACGCGGCGCAGGAGGCGATGGCCAAGGTCTGCGTGCGGCTGAAGCAGTTCCGCGGCGACTCGCAGTTCTCGACGTGGCTGCACCGGCTGGTGCTCAACACGTGCCGCGACGCGTACGCACGCCGCCGCGTGCACGAGCCGCTCGCCGAAGATCTGCAGGCGACACACGACATCAGCGAGATCCGGCGCGAGCTCTGCGAGTCGTTGACCGAGGTGCCGGAGCAGCAGGCCCGCGTCGTGCTCCTGAAGCACGCGATCGGGCTGACCTTCGAGGAGATCGCCGAGGCCGACGGCGTCCCCGTCGGCACCGCGAAGTGCCAGGCGCACCGCGGCCGGGCCCGGCTCCGCGAACGACTCTCGGCATGAGCGTCCCCGTCGCCCCTTTCGGCCGGGACGTGATCGAGTCGCTGATCCCGCACCGGCCGCCGTTCCTGCTCGTGGACGAGATCCTCGAGCTCGAACCCGGCAAGCGCGTCGTCGGCCGGCGCGAGGTGCGCGCCGACGACTGGTGGTTCCCGGGGCACTTCCCCGGCCGGCCGGTGATGCCGGGTGTCCTGACGATCGAGGCGATCGCCCAGTGCGGCGCCGTCGCGGTGCTCGCGGACGAGGCGAACGCCGGGAAGATCCCGTTCTTCGCCGGCATCGACAACGTGAAGTTCAAGCGGATCGTCGAGCCGGGCGACGTCCTGACGCTCGAGTGCGAGTTCGTCCGCTTCCGCTCGCCGATCGCGAAGGGACAGGGCCGCGCCCTCGTCGGGGACGAGCTCGCGGCCGAGGCCATGCTGACCGTCTTCGTCGGCGAATGATCGCGGCCGCGGATCGCCCCGTCACGATCACGGGCCTCGGCGTCCATGTGCCGGAGCGCGTGGTCACGAACGACGAGCTGTCGACGTACGTCGACACGAACGACGCCTGGATCGTCGAGCGCACCGGCATCAAGGAGCGCCGGATGGCCTCTCAGACGGAGGCGCTCTCCGACGTCTCGTACCCGGCGGCGGTCGCAGCGCTCGAGCAGGCGGGCGTCGACGCGAAGGACGTCGACCTCCTGATCGTCGCCACCGTGACGCCGGACATGATGTTTCCGTCGACCGCGGCGCTCCTCGCCGACCGGCTCGGCGCCCGGGACGCGGCCGCCTACGACCTGACCGCCGGCTGCACCGGCTTCGTCTACGCGCTCGCGCAAGCCTACGGGATGATCGCGGGCGGCCTCTCGAAGAAGGCGCTCGTCGTCGGCGGCGACCTGCTCTCCCGCCTGCTCGACTGGGAGGACCGCTCGACGCTCGTCCTCTTCGGCGACGGCGCCGGCGCGGTCGTGCTCGAGCCGTCCGCCGAGCCGGGCTTCCTCGCCTTCGAGCTGGGCGCCGACGGCGGCGGCGGCGAGCACCTCTGGCTCCCCGGCAGCGGCTCCCGCGTGTTCGAGCATCCTGAACGGGCGATCAAGATGAACGGCCGTGAGGTCTTCAAGTTCGCCACCCGGGTGCTCGTCCAGTCCGCCGAGGACATCCTGCACGAGGCTGGAATCTCCAAGGACGACGTCGATGTGTACGTCCCGCACCAGGCGAACGTCAGAATCATCGACCATGCAACCAAGAAGCTCGGTTTCCCGTCTGAGAAGGTCGTGGTGAACGTGCAGAAGTACGGCAACACCTCGTCGGGCTCGATCCCCCTGGCGCTCCAGGACGGGATCGCCGACGGCCGGATCACGAACGGGTCGCTCCTGCTCATGACCGGCATGGGCGCCGGCCTGACCTGGGGCAGCGCGCTGATG
>JBEQUF010000215.1:0-4590 GCA_040349295.1 Actinomycetota bacterium
TGCCCTCGCCGCCTGCCATGACGACGGCCTTCATGCGCGAAGTCGTATCCACGCGTCGCGGACGTAGAACATCGCCGCGACCACCGCGCCGCCGAGCCCGATCCAGAAGACGACTAGCGGCCACTGCGTGTGGTCGTGGGTGACGATCCGGAAGCCGATGCCGGCGTACAGGAGCCACGTGGCGCCCTTGCCGAGCAGGTTGACGTCGAGCTCGATCCCCCGCGGCGTCAGGATCCGCCAGCCGACGAGGAGCAGCAGGTCGCGCGCGGCGATGACGACGAGCCCGGCCCACGGCAGCCGGCCGTAGGCGACGAGCAGGATGACAGCGGCGTCGATCATCAGCCGGTCGGCGAGCGGGTCCGCGATCTTGCCGAATCGCGACTCGACGTGCCAGGCGCGCGCGAGGAAGCCGTCCACCTGGTCGGTCACGCCCGCCACGCCGAAGACGAGCCCCGCCGGCCAGGTGTGCGCGTCGCCCGCCTGCACCATGAGCGCGACGAACACGGGGATGAGCACGAGCCGGCTCAACGTCAGCGCGTTCGGGAGCTGCGCGAGCGGAGCCGGGACGGCGGGCGTGGACATCCCGGAGAAGTCTACGAGTGCTGCGCGTGTGCCATCGCATCCCAGTACTGGGTGCGCGTCAGGTAGGCGAACTGCGCGGCCAGCCCCGTCATCCCCCATGCGCCGTCGTAGCTGAGGTAGCCGGCGCGCGGGACTGCAGGCTCGATCTGCGTCCCCTCGCCCCACTCGTTGTAGCTCGTGATCGTCACGACGTCCGGCGTCGCCTGGAGCGCCGCCGTCCAGAGCTGGTCGTACGTCTGGCCGTTGCGGCGGCCGCGTCCCGGCGACGACTCGCCGGCGCGGGTGGCGTCGTAGCCGGGCCCGACGCTCGGCGCGCAGAGGAGGTGCTGCGCGTGCGCCTGGTGGCAGAGGCGGACGAACGACGAGCCGCCGTACGTCATGAAGTCGTACGTGTAGATGCCGGAGAAGCCGCCTGCCGCCGCGAAGCCGACGAGCTGCGTGCCTGCGATGAGGCGGACCGTCGGCGGGGCGGCCGCGCGGACCGCCGCCCAGTCGGACGGCGCGAAATCACGCGGGTGGTAGACGTAGACGTCGCGGATGCCGAGGCCCGCGACGTACGCGAGATCCTGCTGCACCGTCGCAGGCGAGCGCCCGGGATACGGCTCGAGGTGGATGGCGACCGTGAGACCGTGCCGCCGCGCCGCCGCCAGCACGGCCGGCAGCCGCCGGTCCTCGACCGAGCCGCGTCCCCACCACGAGACGATGAGCTCATCGACGCCCGCGCCGGCGATCTGCGTCATCTGCCGGTCGAGGACGGCGGGGTCGTCGCTCGCGTACGCACCGGACGACGGGAAGTAGTGCGAGTAGAGGTCGAACGGCGGCCGGTGGCTGTTCTGGTTCCAGTGCTGCCACGTCCCGTCGACCGCCGGCGTGGAGTACCAGGGGTAATAGAAGATCCCGACCGTCGCAGCGCGCGCGGCCGCCGGCATGCAGAAGCACACCGTGCCAAGCCCCACGACCAAGAGGCGCCGCAGCAACGGCCGTATTCTCTCGCGAGTGGCCGACGTCTTTCAACTCCCCGGCTTCGTGAACGCGCACTCGCATGCCTTCCAGCGCGCCCTGCGCGGGACGACCGAGGGACGGGACTTCTGGACCTGGCGCGAACGGATGCTCGACCTCGCACGGGGGTACCCCCAGTCACGGGTCGGTCACGAGTACCGCGCGGTCTTCGAAGAAATGCTCCACAGCGGCTACACCGCCGTCGGCGAGTTCCACTACCTCGGCCTCGACGCGGCATTCGCGGCCGTCGACGCGGCCGCCGACGCCGGCATCGAGCTCGTCCTCCTCTACGTCGCCTACGCGCGCGGCGGCATCGAGCGGTTTCGACAGGAAACGGTGGACGAGTATTTGCAGAGTCTCGAACGTCTGCGCGAAGCGGGCGTTCGCGTCGGGGTCACCCCGCATTCTGTCCGCGCATGCCCGCGCGACTGGCTCGAGCAGCTCGGCGCATACGCGCGCGAGCACGGCCTGCCGCTCCACATCCACGCCGACGAGCAGCCGAAGGAGATCGAGGAGTGCCTCGCCGAGCACGGGCTGCGGCCGATCGAGCTCCTCGCCGAGACCGGCTGCCTGTCGCCGCGCACGACGATCGTCCACGCGACGCACGCCGACGGTCGCGAGCTCGACCTCGTCGCAGCCTCGGGCGCTCGGATCTGCGCCTGTCCGACGACGGAGGCGAACCTCGCCGACGGCTTCCTGCCCGTCGCGCGCGTGCTGCACCGGGGCATCCCGCTCTGCGTCGGCTCCGACTCGAACGTCCGCATCGACCCGTTCGAGGAGCTGCGGGAGCTCGACGCGATCGGTCGCCGGCAGACCGGACGCCGCGACCTCTTCACGGTCGACGCCCTGCTCGAGCTCGGCGCGCGCGGCGGCGCCGACGCGCTCGGCCTCGACGAGTGGCCTGCGATCTCGATCGACGCGACCCACGAGCAGCTGCGCGGCGTCGAGGAGCCGCGGGCCGCGCTCGTGCACGGCTGCTCCGCGGACGTCGTCGTCCGGTCCTAGAGCCGGGCGAGCGCGATCGCCGCGGCGATCTCGGCGTCCGTGAACGGCCGCAGCTCGGCGCGATAGATCTCGACGAGCCCCCAGCGCATCCCGTGCAGGTCGAACGGCAGCATCAGGAGCGTCGAGAACCCGAGCGCTCGCAGGACCTCGGCCTCGGCGGGATCGACGTCATCGTCGGCGAGGGTCAGGACGCGTGGCTCGCGGGTGTCGACCACCTGGCGGGTCGGCGGGTAGTCGGAGACGAGGAATCCCTGGCCGAGGCTGAGGAGCGACGCGTCGGTCGTCGTCTGCGTGACGATGATCAGCACGTCGCCGAGGACGCGCGAGATCACCGCCGCGTCGGCGTCGAGCTTCTCGACGAGCTCGTGCGCGAGCGCACGCAGCGCGTCCGACAGCGTTCCCTCCTCCCTCACCGGGAGGAGTATCTCGCCTACGGCGCCGTCTGCCCGGTGTGACCGCTGTCGATCGGTGGCGGCACGGGCGACCCGCCGATCACCCGCGTCGTCAGCGGCGGTGCGATCGTCGTCGTGGTCGTCTGCGTCGTCGACGGTTCCTCGGTGGGCGCGGTGTGGTTGCTGCCCGCGCCGCTGTGCACCGGTGTCGTGGTCGTCGTGGTCGGCGGCGTAGTCGTGGTCGGAGTCGTGGTGGTCGTCGAGGACGTGGACGCCGCCGGTGCGGGCGCCGCTGCCGCCGCCTCCGACTGCGTCGTCGTCGTCGTCGCTGTCGTGTGCTCGTCGGCGGTCGCCGGCGGCTGGGGAACCGGTGCGGGTGCGGGCGCCGGAGCGCTCGCCGTCGTGACGGGCGGCTCGGGCGCCGGCGCGGCCACGGTCGTCGTCGCTGCCGGCGCCGGCTCGTCGCCGACGTCCGGCCGAGCGGCCACCGAGGCCGGCGGATGCGCCTGCACATGCTCGCGGAGGACCACCTGCGGACGCGCCGTCGGACGCGACGGCTCCTCACGCGACGGCGCCGCGACCGCCAGGCTCAGAGGCGACGCCGCCGCACGCGGCCGGTCGGTCGCATGGGCACGCGGCGCCGACGTCATGTGCCGGACGATCGTGTGCTGCGCGCTCTCGCCGACGACGGCGATCGCGCCCGCCGCCGCGACGGCGACCGCCTTGATCGCCGTCCCGCCGCCGAGCAACGTCTTGAGCGCGCCGAGGAGCGAGCCGGCCGACCCGACCCTGCGCGAGAACTTCTTCTGCTTCGTCGGGTCCGGCTGCTCGAGCGCACCCGCGAGCGCGCGCCGCGCGCGGAAGATCAGCATCTCGACCGCGGCCTGCGAGAGACCGAGCTCCTCGCCGATCTCGCGGTACGAGAGCCCCTGCCACTCGCGCAGCAGGATCGCGCGACGCTGGTTCTCCGGCATCGCCTCGAGCGCCTCTTCGACGCCGATCAGCTCGATCGGACGCTCCCCCTCCTGCGACGGGACGATCTCCTGCAGCACCTCGAAGTCGTTCGGCGCCTCGAGGCGCAGGCGGCGCGCGGAGGACGAGCTGCGCGCGATGCAGACGTTCTGCGCGATCTTGAACAGCCAGGCCTGCTCGAACTGCGTCTGCACCCCGCGCTGGAGCGCGCGGAACGCGTTCATGAACGTCGTCTGGACGGCGTCCTCCGCCTCTTCGCGCGAGCGGAGGCGGTGGTAGCAGTACGCGTAGATCTGCTTCCCGTACTGCCGGTAGAGATCGTGTGTTGCGGCGCCGACGTCGGGCCGGCGCGTCCCCTCGACTACTGCCATGACAACCCCTCGTTGCTGACGGCACGAGAGATGTCGTCCGGCGCGGCCCGGGGGGAGACCCGCAAAAGGGGGTTTCCGCGAGTCATGCCACCTCGCCGAGCCGGTCCTGGAGCTGCCCGACGTACGCCGTGAGGTCGCGTTCGCGGAACTCCATCAGCTCCTCCCGCTCGGTCAGGTTCCGTTCGCGGGCCTCGAGCTTGTCCTCGCGGAGCTCGACGTCCGCCAGGAGCCGCGCCTCCCGCAGCTTCAGCTCCTCCCACGACTTGGCG
>JBEQUF010000284.1:0-3258 GCA_040349295.1 Actinomycetota bacterium
CCTTCATGTCGAGCGCGCCCCGGCCCCAGATGAAGCCGTCGTGCAGCTCGCCGCCGAACGGCGGATGCGTCCAGCTCTGGCCGGCGGTGGTCACGACGTCGACGTGGCCGTACAGGAGGAGCGGCGGCTGCTGCCGCGTGCCCGCATGCCGGGCGACCAGGTTCGGGCGGCCGGGCGCCTGCTCGTAGCGCTCGGTCTCGACGCCCGCCGCGTGGAGGAGCCCCTCGATGTGGGCGACGCACGCCTCCTCGTTGCCGGGCGGGTTCGTCGTGTCGAAGCGGATCAGCTCCTGCAGGAGCGTCGCGACGTCGCTCATACGAGCTCGCCGAGCGCCGCCAGCAGCCGGTCGACCTCGGCGGCGGTGTTGTAGTGGACGATCCCGGCGCGCACGGCGCCGTCGGCGCCGAGGCCGAGCCGGTCGATCACCTCGACCGCGTAGTAGTTGCCGTCCCACACGGCGATGTCCTGTTCTGCGAGCCGTTCCGCGACCGAGCGCGACGGCCTGCCGGGCACGGTGAACGCGAACGTCGGCACGCGGCCCTCCATCGACCGCAGGCCGTACAGCTCGACGCGCTCCGGCAGCCCGTCGAGGAAGCGCTGCCCGAGCTCGTGCTCGTGCCTGCGGATGGCGTCCCAGCCCACGAGCTCGATGTATTCCACGGCCTTGACGAAGCCTGCAAGCAATTCGTGCGCGAGCGTGCCGGTTTCGTACGGATGGTCGGCCGGCCGCACCTTGTACGTCCGCCATCGCTCCGTCAGCGACGGACGGACATAGGCCAGACCCAGGTGCGGGCCGAAGAACTTGTACGGCGAGCAGAGGAGCACGTCGACGCCGAGGTCGGCGACGTCGATCGGGCCGTGCGGCCCGTAATGCACCGCATCCGCCCACGCGAGCGCGCCGGCCCCGTGGGCGAGCTCGACGATCCGCTTGACGTCGGTCGTCGTCCCGACCGCGTTCGAGGCGAGCGTGAACGCCACCACCTTCGTCCGGTCGGACAGCTTCGACTCTAGGTCCTCGTAGTCGAGCGTCGTGTCGTCGTGCACGTCGGCGATGTGCACGGTCAGCCCCTTGTCGTGCGCGAGCTCGAGCCAGGGAGAGATGTTCCCGTCGTGGTCGAGCTTCGTGCACACGATCTCGTCGCCTTCGACGAGCGTCCGCCCGACCGTGCGCGAGAGCGCGAAGTTGAGCGTCGTCATGTTCGCGCCGAAGAACGCGTCGTCCGGCTCGCAGCGCAGGAAGGCCGCAGCCGTCAGGCGCGCCTGTGCGACGAGCGCGTCGCTCGCCCGGCTGTTGCCGAAGGCGCCGCCGAGGTTCGCGTTCGAGTCGCGGAGGTAGCCGGCGATCGCGTCGATCACGCTATCGGGCACCTGCGTCCCGCCCGGCCCATCGAAGAACGCGGTCGGCACCTGGAGCGCCGAGAAGCGAGAGCGGATCGCGTCGACGTCCACGGCCGGACACTACCCTGCTCTTCGTGACCACCCTGACGCCTCCTCGCGAGCGGCTCGACCGCGGTGAAGGCACCGGTCTCGGCCGGCCGTGGGACGTGATCGTGCTCAACGACGACCACAACACGTTCCAGGGCGTCGCGTTCGCGCTCTCGGCCGTCCTGCCGGGCGTCGACTACGAGCAGGGGATGGCGCTCGCGAACCGCATCCACAACCGCGGCCTCGCGATCGTGTGGTCAGGCCCGCAGGAGCAGGCCGAGCTCTACTGGGAGCAGCTGCAGGGCCACGGCCTGACGATGGCGCCGCTCGAGCGCTGAGTCACCGCTCGACGACGACCATCCCGTCCTCGACCGTCACGGGATACGTGCGCACGCGCGACGACGCGTCGGCGAGGCAGCGCCCCGTGTCGACGTCGAACTCGTACCCGTGCCACGGGCAGCGGAGGATCATCCGCGTGTCCGAGAGCTCGTAGACGCCGACGCTCGGCCCGTCGACGGCCGCCTCGAGCGAGCCTTTCGAGAGCAGCGCGCCCTGGTGCGGGCAGATGTCCCGCAGTGCGTGCAGCTCGCCGGTCGCCGTGCGGACGATCACGACCGCGATGCCGTCGACCGTCGCCGGCAGGACGCCGTCCGCCGGGAGCTCGTCCGCCGCGCAGACTGCGTGCTTCATCGCAGCTTCGGGAAGGTCGCGAGGGCGTTGCGGAAGCGGATCTTCTCGAGCAGCTCGTCGGGCAGGCCGCCCGGCAGGTTGCGCAGCGGCGAGTCGGCGTCGAAGTGCGGGTAGTCGGTCGACACCATCAGCAGCTCGTCCGAGCCCATCTGGTCGATCAGCATCTCGAAGTGCTTGCGGGACATCTCGTCGAACGGCTGCGTCGCGACGCGGACGCTGCTCCGCACGTGCTCGCTCGGCATCCGCTTCACCCACGGCACCTCGAGCCGGAGGCCGCGGTACTGCTGGTCGGCCCGCCACATGTAGTGCGGCAGCCAGCTGCCGCCGGTCTCGAGGATCACGAGCTTGAGCTCCGGCAGCGCGTCGAAGACGCCGTTGAAGATGATGCTCGTGAGCTGGCACATGTTCGCGTGCGGGATTGCGTTGTGCCACTCGACGAAGTAGCGCGGATAGCCGAGCGTCGTCTTCGTCTCGTTGCCGTGGTGCAGCGTGACGACGAGGTCGTTGCGCACGGCGGCCTCGAAGATCGGGCGGTAGAAGGGATCGCCGTACTCGCGGTCCGTGACCGTCGGCAGGAAGACCTGGACGATCTGCGGATGGCCGCCGACACGGTCGATCTCCCGGGCTGCAGCGGAGGGATCGTGCGCGACGACGTGCACCGAGCCGCGCAGCCGCGGCTCCGGCTCGAGCCAGTACTCGATCTGCCAGTCGTTGTACGCCGACGCGACCGCGGTCGCGAACTCGTACCACCCCGTCATCGACGAGATGTGGAACATGCCGTTGAGGATCGCCAGCGAGACGCCCTCGCCGTCGAAGAGCTGCGAGCGCATCAGCTCGAGCGTCGAGGCGCGCACGACGCCGCCCTCCGGCTTCCAGTCGAGCCGCGTGTTGCCGCCCGTGGACGGCACGCCGTACGGCGACTCCTTCGGCACGCCGCGCCAGCCGTAGTCGACGATGTACCGCTTCCAGTGGTCGTCGAGATAGGGGAGCAGGTCGTTGAGCGACTGGAACTGCTCGTGCACGTCGACGTCGATGACGGCGGTGCGCGGATCGAGCGCTCCGATGTCGAAGGGCCGCTGGTCGAGGTCGGTGGCCATGCCGGTCATCTCCTTTCGTCGGTGACGAGGACGGCGCGGTGCGCCG
>JBEQUF010000319.1:0-4752 GCA_040349295.1 Actinomycetota bacterium
CGAGGATGACCATCCGCCGCGCGATGAAGCGGGCGTCCTCGCCGCCCGCGAGCATCGCGGCGAGGTAGTACACCGCCGCGTCGGGGTCGCTGCCGCGGATCGACTTGATGAACGCGGAGATGTAGTCGTAGTGCGCGTCCGACGCCTTGTCGTAGAGGATCGGCCGCTTGCGCGCCGCGTCCTCGACCTCGGCCGACGTGATCTCGCCGTCGGCCGCGTCGGCCGCGACCTCGAGGATGTTCAGCGCCGACCGCGCGTCGCCGCCCGAGCGGGTGACGAGCAGGTCGCGCGCGTCGCCGTCGATCGTCACGCCGAGCTCGGCGGCGCCGCGGTCGACGATCGAGCGCAGGTCGTCCTCGGTCAGCGACTCGAGCTCGTACAGCTGCATCCGCGACAGCAGCGCCGAGTTGACCTCGTAGTACGGGTTCTCGGTCGTCGCGCCGATCAGCGTGATCAGCCCCTCCTCGACCGTCGGCAGCAGCGCGTCCTGCTGCGCCTTGTTGAACCGGTGGATCTCGTCGAGGAAGAGGATCGTCCGCTTGCCGCTCGTGCCGAGCCGCTCCCGCGCGCGCTGGATCACCTCGCGGACGTCCTTCACCGTCGCCGAGACGGCCGAGAGCTCCTCGAACGCTGCGCCGGTCGACGCGGCGACGATGCGTGCAAGCGTCGTCTTGCCGGTGCCGGGCGGCCCGTAGAAGATCGACGACCGGACTCGGTCCTCGGCGATCGCGCGCCGCAGCGCGGAGCCCTCCGCCAGCACCTGGCGCTGGCCGACGAACTCGTCGAGCGTCTGCGGCCGGAGCCGCTGCGCGAGCGGGGCGATCGAGCCGGCCCGCTGCTGCGCCGCATCCGAGAAGAGATCGCTCATGCGGTCAGTATGCTCGGCCCTCCGGTGCGCGACGAAGTCACGGAGCTCCTCTCCCGCCTGATCCGGGTCGATACGACGAACCCGCCGGGGAACGAGACGGCGGCCGCCGAGCTCCTGCGCGACTACCTCGAGGCGAACGGCGTCGCGTGCGAGCTGTACGCGAGGACGCCCGAGCGCGCGAATCTCGTCGCCCGGATCCCCGGCACCGGGGACGGCCCGTCGCTTCTCCTGCTCGGCCACACCGACGTCGTCCTCGCCGACCCGGCCGAATGGTCGGCGCCGCCCTTCGGCGGGGAGGTGCGGAACGGCGAGGTCTGGGGCCGCGGCGCCCTCGACATGAAGAGCCAGGTGGCGGCGAACGCGGTGGCGATCGCGTCGCTGGCGCGCGAGGGCTTCACGCCGAGCGGCGACCTCGTGTTCGCGGCGACGGCGGACGAAGAGGTCGGCGCCGGCTTCGGGCTCGAGTGGCTCTGTGACGCGCATCCCGACGCAGTCCGGGTCGACTACTGCATCAACGAGGGCGGCGGCGACCGGCTCGAGCTCGACGGCGGCGTCTACTACGTGTGCACACGCGCGGAGAAGATGTCGGCGCCGTTCGTCATCCGCGTGCGCGGCCGCTCCGGCCACGCGTCGATGCCGGGGATCGCCGACAACGCGCTCGTGAAGGCGGCGCCCCTGATCGAGCGCATCGCCGCGTACCGGCCGGCGCAGCACGTGCCGGTGGAAGTCGAGGGATTCGTGGCCGCGCTCGGCGCGACGCTCGACACGCTCTCGCCCGTCGCCGCCGAGATGGTCGAGCCGCTTCTCTCGCCGACGTTCTCGCCGACGATGATCGCCGCGTCGCAGAAGCGCAACATCATCCCTGCCGTCTGCGAGATCACGGTCGACTGCCGCCTGCCGCCGGGGACGACGCCGGCCGACGTCGAGCCCGAGATCCGGGCCGTGCTCGGCGACGACGTCGACTACGAGCTCGAGTTCACCGAGGCGCACGGCGGCACCCGTTCGCCCGCCTCGCCGCTCTGGGACGCGGTCGAGTCGTTCGTCGCCGAGGTCGAGCCGGGCGCGAAGGCCGTGCCGATGATGACGGCCGGCTTCACGGACAGCCACTGGCTCCGCGAGGCGTTCGGCACCGTGGCATACGGCTTCTTCCCCGTGAAGATGGCGCCCGACCTGATGGCGCAGCTCATCCACTCGGCGGACGAGCGCATCCCGGTCGACGACCTCGAGCTCGGACTGCGATGGCTACGGCACGCGGCGCGCACGCTGTCGAGCTGAGCTCGCTCGCCGAGCTCGAGCCCGCGCTCGCCGGCGAGGAGTTCGACGTCGCGCGCGTCTACGTCGGCTACGGCGCGACGGCGCCGCACAGGCCCGATCCGTGCCGGCTGCCCGCCGTCGCGTACACGCTCGAGCCGCCGCGGGCCGCGCAGGCGCCGTTCGCCACCGGCGACTGGCTGACGACGTGGAGCCCCGAGGACTACGCGTCTGCGGTCGACCGCGTCCGCGCTGCGATCCGGGAGGGCGACGTCTACCAGGTGAATCTCGTGCAGCACCTGCGTGCGCCGTTCGCCGGCGATCCCGTGGCGCTCGCGGACGCGCTCGCGCCGCTGCGGCCGCTCGAACCGGCCGTGCTGGAGGGCGACGGCTGGGCGATCGTCTCCGCGTCGCCCGAGCTGCTCCTCCAGAAGCGGGGCACCACGATCCGCACGTCGCCGATCAAGGGGACGCGGCCGCTCGGCGTTTCGATCGAGGATGCGAAGGACGCGGCGGAGCACGTGATGATCGTCGACCTCGAGCGGAACGACCTCTCGCGCGTCGCGGAGGTCGGCAGCGTGCGCTGGCCGGAGCTGCTCGCCGAGCGCGAGCTCGCCGGCGTCACGCACCTCGTCGCCACCGTCGAGGCGGAGCTCCGCGACGACGTGACGCTGACCGAGCTGCTCGAGGCGGTGCTCCCGGGCGGCTCGGTCACCGGCTGCCCCAAGCTCGCGGCGCTCGAGCTGATCGCCGAGCTCGAGCCGGTCGGCCGCGGCGCGTCGATGGGCGCCTTCGGCCGCATCTACGGAAACGGCGACCTCGACCTCGCACTGACGATCCGCACCTTCGCGATCGCGGCCGGCGAGATCCACCTGTGGGTCGGCGGCGGCATCGTCTGGGACTCCGTCCCGATCGACGAGGTGGAGGAGTCGTGGGTGAAGGCGCGTCCGTTGCTGGCGGCATGCTCCTAGCGCTTGCGCAGCTCGGCCGCGGGGTCGTCCCGCCGGACGAGCCGGTGCTGCGCGCCGACGACGACGGTGTGCTGCGCGGGCGCGCCGTCTTCGAGACCCTGCGCGTCTACGACGGGCGCCCGTTCGAGCTGGCAGCGCATTTCGACCGGTTGCGGGCCTCCGCGGCGAAGGTGCGCCTGCCGGAGCCGCCGCTCGCCGAGCTGGAGTCGCTCGCGCGCGACGCGCTCGCGGCCGCGCACGAGCCGGACTGCGTGCTCCGCTTCCTCTGGACGCCCGTCACGGGTCTCGCGCTCGTGTCGGCGGTCCCGCCCGAGCTCGAGGAGCTCCGCGCGCGCGGGCTCCGCCTCCAGGTCTGCGAGTGGGCGACCGGCGCGCTCGCGGGCGCGAAGAACACGAGCTATGCGGAGAACATGAACGCGCAGGCGTCGGCCGCGGAGGCGGGCTTCGACGACGCGCTCTTCGTCTCGCCCGACGGGATCGTCCTCGAGGCGCCGACGGCCAACGTCTGGTTCCGCGAGGGCGGCACGCTGCTGACGCCGGCGCTCGAGCTGCCGATCCTCGCCGGGGTCACGCGCTCGGTGGCGCTCCGGCTCGCCGATCTGCCCGTCGAGGAAGGCGCCTTCCCGCTCGAACGTCTGCTTGGCGCCGACGAGGTGTTCCTCACGTCGTCGGTGCGCGAGGTGATGCCGGTCACGCGGGTCGGCGACCGCAGCTTCCCGCGCGGCGAGACCGCGGCGAGGCTTCAGGATGCGCTCCGGCGGTACGCTGGAACCCCATGAGCGACGAGAAGATCCGGCTCGGCGGCATGGCCCTCGCAAACGGTGTGCTCGTGCACGGCCCGACGTCGTGGGCGGTGGCGATCCGCACCGAGGACGGCGAGCTCGTCGTCGCCTCCCGCCGCAAGCGCTGGCAGGCGTACAAGGTGCGCAACCCGCTCCTGCGCGGCCCGGCGCGCATGGCCGAGGCGATGGCGCTGCTGCCGCAGGTGAAGCGCGCGCTGCCGGCGGCGAAGCTCCCGTTCCAGAACGGGAAGACGCTCTTCGCGATGGTCGGCGCGACGATCGTCACACGCGGCATCCGCGACAACGAGCGGATCCGGCCCGCGGCGCAGGAGCTGCTCTCCGGCCTCTTCTCGCTCGCGCCGGCGGTGCTGGCCCTGCGGGGCGGCGAGCTGGCGGAGTACCACGGCGCCGAGCACATCTCGATCGGCCGCTACGAGCACGGCGACGGCGCCACGAAGGAGCACGAGCGCTGCGGCGGCCATCTGATCGGCCCGCTCCTCCTCACCTCGTCGCTCGGCAACGTGCTCGCGGCGAAGGCGCCGGAGAATCTGCGCAACCCGGCCCGCGCCGTCGCGCAGGTCGGTGCGATCGCGGCGGCGACGGAGCTGTTCGGCTGGATGACGCGCCACCCGAAGAACCCTGCGGCCCAGATGCTCTCGAAGCCGGGTCACGAGCTGCAGCACCGCATCTCGACCGCGGAGCCGACCGAGGCGCAGCTGGAGGTCGCCGAGGCCGCGCTCGCCGCGTGCCTCGCCCTCGAGCATGGCGACGACTAGGACGAGGCTCGATCCCGAGGTCTTCGACCTGCCCGTCGAGAAGATGCGGGCCGGCTGGTACGCGGACGCGTACTTCAACCACGCGCGCGACACGCTGCTGCGCG
>JBEQUF010000347.1:0-9849 GCA_040349295.1 Actinomycetota bacterium
GTGGAGTCGTATGAGGTCGTGGTCGTCGGCGGAGGGGCCGCCGGCCTCGCGACGGCGGCGTTGCTGCAGGAACACGATCTGCGTCCGCTCGTCCTCGAGGCAGGGCCGGAGCCCGGCGCCGCGTGGCGTGCGCGCTACGACCGGCTGCACCTGCACACGCCGCGCCTGCTGTCGGGCCTGCCGGGGATGCGGATCCCCCGCCGCTACGGGCGCTGGGTCGCACGCGACGACCTGATCGAGTACCTCCGCGACTACGCGGCCGTGCACGACCTCGACGTGCGCACGCACTGTCGCGTCGAGCGGCTGACGCCGTCGTGGACGCTGCACACGAGCGACGGCGAGATCGGGGCCGAGCACGTCGTCGTCGCGACCGGCTACAACGGCGCGCCGTTCGTCCCCGACTGGCCCGGCCGCGACGGCTTCACCGGCGAGCTGATCCACTCGTCCGCGTACCGGAATCCCGGGCAGTTCCGCGGCAAGGACGTCCTCGTCGTCGGCGCCGGCAACTCCGGCGCGGAGATCGCGCACGACCTGAT
The DNA here is from genome assembly GCA_040349295.1 of Actinomycetota bacterium. GTDB lineage: Bacteria > Actinomycetota > Thermoleophilia > Gaiellales > Gaiellaceae > Palsa-739. The sequence continues at coordinate 537 of JBEQUF010000347.1, forward strand.
CGACGGCGGAGCGGCACGATCGCGGCTGAGCGTCCGCACGCCGCCGCAGATCGTCCGTCGCGCGACGCTCGGCATCCCGGCACAGCTGCTCGGGATGGCGATCCGCAAGCTGCCGCCCGACTGGGTTGACCCGTTCACCATGTGGCAGCGCAAGGTCGCGATCCCGGATCTCTCCCGGCAGGGACTGCCGCGGCCGCCGCACGGCGTGCGGACCGCGTTCGTCACCACCGGCACGACGCCGATCCTCGACGTCGGCATCGTCGCCGCGGTGAAGAGCGGCCGCGTCGAGGTGGTCGCGGCCGTCGAGCGCTTCGACGGCGCGAACGTCGTGCTCGCCGACGGCTCGCACATCCAGCCCGACGCCGTGGTCGCGGCGACCGGGTTCCGGGCCGGGCTCGACGAGCTCGTCGACGGGCTCGACGTGCTCGACCCGCGCGGCCTGCCGACGAAGACAGACGGGGAGCCTGCGCTCCCCGGTCTGTGGTTCGTCGGCTTCGTGCCGACGCTGGGCGGCCAGCTGCGGGAGGGAAGCCTCGCCGCCCGGAAGGTGGCCGCTGCGCTAGCGGCCGAGGTCCACGGCGGCGTGCAGTCGGTACGTCGCGTCGACGACGATGCCGACGGCGTGACCGGTCCGGATCTCGCGTAGGAGCGCCTCGTCGGCATCGACGAGCCGGCCGTCGGGGCGGACGACCTGCGCGGCGAGCAGGTCGGCCGCGACGACGCCGCCGCGGTGGTCGACGAGCGGGGCCAGGTCGTGCGGCGCCGCCGCGGCGGTCAGCTCCCGCGTGCCGACACCCGGCTGGATGCGGGCCGTGCGGAGGAGCGGGTCGACGACGATCCGCTTCATGCGGGAGAGGTCGAGGGCGACGTCCTGCTCCTCGTCGCGCGCGTGCGCGACGGCGAGCGCGACCTCGCGGCCGGTCAGCGGGCGCACGACGTCGCGGCGGGCCATCCGCATGCGCATGTCGAGCGCGTACTCCATCTCGAGCGTGGTCATGTGCATTCCTTTCAGCGCCGCACGCTCTGCACGGCCCAACCGCCGAGGGCGAGGGCAAGGAGCGCGGCGACGGCGACGACGATGAACAGCACCTTCTTCATGGCCGCATCGTCCGTCGCGGGCAGTGCCGGCCGCCTCGTGGCGACCCCCAAAGATCGACCCCAGTGTTTCGCGAGTCGGGGCGGACAGACTTGAACTGTCGGCCTCCCGCTCCCAAAGCGGGCGCTCTACCAGGCTGAGCTACGCCCCGATGCCCGAGAGGATACGGGCAACCTGGTTGCCGGACGTGTCCCGCAACCAGGTTGCCCGACATGTCACTCGTATTGCAGGGCCGCGAGCACGTTGAGCCGCGAGGCCCGGCGGGCCGGGGCGACCGCGGCGAGCACGCCCGCGGCGACGCCGATGACGAGGAACTTCACGAGCGTCGTCGCCTGCAGCTCGAACGCGACGCCGAACCGGGACAGCGCATGCGTCACCGCATAGGCGAGGACGAGCCCGACGGGCAGGCCGAGCCCGGCGCCGATCAGCCCGGTGACGACGCTCTCCTGCCGGATCATCCGCCGCGTCTGGCGGCGCGACAGCCCGATCGCCCGGAGCATCCCCACCTCGCGCGTGCGCTCCCAGACGGACAGCACGAGCGTGTTGATCATCCCGAACAGGCTCACGACCACCGACAGCGCCAGGAGCACGTAGAGCAGGTTGAGGATCGAGTTCATGAAGGAGGTCTGGTTCTTCACGAACTCGTCGTGCGTCTGCACCTTCGTGTCCGGGAACACGGCCAGCGACCGCTGCAGCGCCGCCTTCGTCGGGGTGCCGTCGATCAGCGTGAACTGGTCCATCGCCCGCGGGAACGCGGCGTCGAACTCGCGTTGCGCCACGATCACGCCGCCGAGCAGCTCGGCGATGCGGGACGACTCGTAGAAGCCCGCGACGTGCAGCGCCACCCGCTTGCCGCTCGAGCCGAGCAGGACGAACCGCTGCCCGAGCTGCGTCAGGTGGTTCTTCTTCGCGAACGTCTCCTTCAGGATCGCACCGCCCGACTGCAGCTCGGCGAGCGCCGCCGCGGTCGTGCCGCGCTTCCACCCGAAGCGGTAGAGACCGTCGACCGTGGACGGGTCGACGCCGTTCACGTTGACCTGCGTGTCGCCGATCAGACCCCGATCGCCGCGGATCTCGGTCGACCGCGCGACGCCCGGCGCCTTCGCGAGCGCGGCGCCGGCGCTCACCGGATACCCCGACCAGCCGTTCTTCGACGTCACGATCCACTGCGCCGGGAACTGGCCCGAGATCGCGTTGTTCATCGAATCGTGCACGCCCTTGCCGAGCACGGCGACGAACGAGACGAGCGCGATGCCGATCATCAGCGCCGCCGCGGTCGAGGCCGTGCGCTGCGGGTTGCGGACGGCGTTCTCCGATGCGATGCGGCCGGCGGCACCGCCCCACCTGCGGGCGGGGGCACCGAACAGCCATGCGAGCGTCGAGACGAGCCGCGATGCGACGCCGGCGGTGCCGGTGATCAGCGCGAGCGCGCCGAGCGCGAGCGCGAGCAGCGAGCTGCCCGAGCCGAGCCGGTTACCCGTCACCGCGTAGCCGAGCAGGAACGCGGCGAGCGCGAGCAGCACGACGCCGACGATCGTCGCCCGGCGGCTCCGCACCTTCTGCGGCAGCCCGCCGCGCGCGGCGGCGATCGGCGCGCCGCGGGTCGCGCGGACCGCGGGCACGACACCCGCGAGGACCGTGACGACGACGCCGAGCAAGAGCGACACGACGAACGTGTGCGTCGCGTACACCGGCGCCGCCTGCGGGAGGCCGAGGCCGAGCGCGCCGAACAGCGAGCTGAGCCCCTTCGCGAGCCCGAACCCTGCGAGCAGGCCGATCACCGAGGCGAGCGCGCCGAGCGCGGCCGACTCGAGGATCACCGAGCGGAGCACCTGCCGGCGGGAGGCGCCGATCGTCCGCAGCGTCGCCAGCTCCCGCGTCCGCTGCGCGACGGTGATCGACAACGTGTTGAAGATGACAAACGCACCGACGAAGAGCGCGATGCCGCCGAAGCCGAGCAGGAAGCTGCGGATGAACGTCAGGAAGCCGGCGACGCCCTTCTTGTCGCTCGCCGCCTGCTCGGTCGCGGTCTTCACCGTCCCCGACGGGACGAGCCGCTGCAGCCTGCCGGCGAGCTCGTCCTGGGACACGCCGTGCGCCGCAGCGACTGCGATCGTCGTGTACCCGTCGATGTGCATGAGGCGACGCGCCTCCGGCACGGTGAACACCGCGAAGGTCGCACCGCCGAGCGACTCGACGTCGCCGTACTTCGCGATGCCGACGATCCGGAACCGCTGCACGGGCCCGACGGCGGCGACGCCGATTGTGTCGCCGACGGAGAAGTGCTCGTTCTTCGCCGTATCGGGATCGATCACGACCTCGTCCGGCGCCATCGCCCAGCGGCCCGCCTCGAGCTTCAGCGGGTTGAACCGCGGCTGCGACGTGTCGATGCCGAAGCCGAACGTCGGCGCGCCGCTGTGGTCGATCGCCTTGCCGTCGTGACCGATCAGCTTCGCGTGCGTCGAGTCGCCGCTCAGGTCGGCGATCGCGCCCGCGGCAGCTGCGACGTACGGCTGCCGCCGGATCCGCTCGAGCGTCGCCTGCGACACCGTCGCGTTCCCGCTCGACGAGTAGTCGACGAGCTTCTTGCCGCTGACGACCGCGTCGGTGTGGTCGTAGGCCGACGAGAAGATCGACGTGAACGCCTTGGAGATCGTGTCGGTGAGGACGAACGAGCCGCTGACCATCGCGACGCCGAGCACGACCGCGAGCCCCGTCAGCACCGCGCGCACCTTGCGGCCGAGCAGCCCCTTGAGCGCGACGCGTGTCATCGGGAGCTCACCTCCTGCATCGCGGCGAGCACCTCGGCCGCCGTCGACTCCTCGAGGTCGCGGACGATGCGGCCGTCGGCGATGAACAGGATCCGGTCGGCCATCGCGGCCGCGCCGGCGTCGTGGGTGACCATGACGATCGTCTGGCCCCACTCGTCGACGGCGCGACGCAGCAGGCCGAGGACCTCCTTCGACGAGGACGAGTCCAGGTTGCCCGTCGGCTCGTCGGCGAACAGCACCTTCGGCTTCGTGACGAGTGCGCGGGCGACGGCGACGCGCTGCTGCTGGCCGCCGGAGAGCTCGGCCGGGCGGTGGTTGCGCCGCTCGGCGATGCCGACGGTCGCTAGCAGCTCGTCGAGCCACGTCCGGTCGACCTTCTTCCCCGCGATCTGGAGCGGCAGGGTGACGTTCTCCTCCGCCGTCAGCATCGGCAGGAGGTTGAAGAACTGGAAGACGAACCCGATCGTGTCGCGCCGGAGCTTCGTCAGCTTCTTCTCGTTCAGCGCCGTGATGTCGACGCCGTCGACGACGATCTTCCCCTCGGTCGGCGTGTCGAGCCCCGCCAGCAGATGCATGAGGGTCGACTTGCCCGAGCCGGAGGGGCCCATGATCGCGGTCATGCGGCCGGCCTCGATGCCGAGCGAGACGCCGCGGAGTGCTTCGACGGCGGTGTCGCCCTCGCCGTAGCGGCGGACGAGGCCACCCGCCATCACGACCACGCCGTCCGCACGGTCGGCGGCGTCGCGGTCGATCGGGAGAGCGAGTGCAGTCATTGTTCGGATGCCTTTCGGAGTGGTCGCGGATGCACCCGCAGCGTCGCTCGCACTCCGACGGGCGGCAATCGGGGATCACCCCAAACCAACCCCCAAACTTGCCTCCGGGCCCTTCCCGGAGCCGTGTCGCACGAGTACGTTGGAGGCCGGTCATGACCGGCCCCAAGCCCCTGCCCGAAGGCACCGTCACCTTCCTGTTCTCGGACATCGAGGGCTCGACGCGCCTGCTCAAGCACCTCGGCCGCGAGCAGTACGGCGACCTGCTGCGCCGGCACAACGAGGTGCTGCGCGAAGCGTTCGCCGAGCACGGCGGCATCGAGATCGACCGCCAGGGCGACGCGTTCTTCTTCGTCTTCCGCAGCGCCGGCACGGCCGTCGGGGCGGCCGTCGCGGCGCAACGCGCCATGCGCGACGTCGACTGGCCTGCCGACGGCGAGGTGCGCGTGCGCATCGGCGTCCACACCGGCGAGGCGTCGGTCAGCGGCGACTCGTACGTCGGCTTCGCGGTCCACCAGGCGGCCCGGCTCGGCGACCTCGGCCACGGCGGCCAGATCCTGCTCTCGCGGACGACGGCCGCGCTCGTCGAGCACGACCTGCCGCAGGGGGTGCACGTCCGCGACCTCGGCGAGACCCGCCTGCCCGGCCTCGACCGGCCGGAGCCCGTGTTCCAGATCGTCGCCGAAGGGCTGCCCGACAAGTTCCCGCCGACCGGCGCCCGCCGCCCTTCGGCCGCCCCGCCCGCCCCGGCCGGACCGCGCCTGCTCGAGCGCGAGGCGGAGATCGCGGCGTTGCGGGCATACGTCGACGCCGCAGCGGCGGGTGCGGGCCGCCTGATCGCGATCGAGGGCCGCGCCGGCATCGGCAAGTCGCGCCTCCTGGCCGAAGCCCGGGCGATCGCGACCGAGGCCGGCGTCCCGATTCTCTCGGCGCGTGGCGGCGAGCTCGAGTCGGAGTTCGCCTACGGCGTCGTCCGCCAGCTCTTCGAGCCGGTGCTCGCCTCGGCGGGCCGCGACGAGCGCGCCGAGCTGCTCGGCGGCCCGGCCGCACAGGCGGCGTCGCTCTTCGAGCACGTCCAGGCGGCGTCGCTCGACGAGGACGAGGCCGACGTCTCCTTCGCGGTCCTGCACGGCCTCTACTGGCTCGCCGCCAATCACGCGCTGCGCAAGCCGTCGCTGCTCCTGATCGACGACCTGCACTGGGCCGACGGCCCGTCGCTGCGGTGGCTCGCCCACGTGCAGCGCCGCCTCGAAGGGCTGCCGCTGCTCGTGCTCGCCGGGACGCGGCCGCCCGAGCAGAGCGCGCACGAGGTTCGCGTCACCGAGATCCTCGGCGACCCCGCGGCGGCGATCGTCCGCCCGACGGCGCTCGGTTGGGACTCGGTGCACGTCCTGACGAAGGAGCACTTCGCCTGCGAGCCCGACCGCGGCTTCGTCGACGCGTGCTGGTCGGCGACGCGCGGCAATCCGCTCTTCCTGCAGGCCATGCTCGACACGCTGAAGCGCGAGGGGATCGAGCCGCGCGAGCAGAACGCCGAGGCGGTGTTCGAGATCGGCCCCGAGCCGGTTGCGCGGGCGGTCTCGTTGCGTCTGGCGCGGCTGCCCTCGGAGGCGGCGGTGCTCGCGCGCGCGGTCGCGATCCTCGGCAACCGCGCCGAGCTCCGCTACGCGGCGAAGCTCGCGAACCTCGAGCCCGATCTCGCGAGCCACGCCGCGACGATGCTGACGCGCGCGGACATCCTCCGCTACGAGATGCCGCTCGAGTTCACGCATCCGGTGATCCGGACGGCGATCTACGACGACATGTCCGCACCCGAGCGTGTCGCCGGGCATCGCCGCGCGGCGACGATCCTCGCCGACGCCCACGCAGAGCCCGAGCACATCGCCGCGCACCTCGAGCACACGCTGCCGGCGGGCGACCCGTTCGTGGTCGAGACGTTGAAGATGGCCGCGCGGCGCGCGTTGCAGCGCGGTTCGAGCGACGTCTGCGTCGCCCTGCTCAGCCGCGCTCTGGAGGAGCCGCCGACCGCCGCAGAGCGTGGCGAGATCGTGCGGGCGCTCGGGCTCGCACAGCGGCTGCTCGACAACCCGGCCGCGATCCGCCTCCTGACGGAGGCGTTCGACCTGATCGAGGATCCGAAGCGGCGCGCGCGGATCGGCATCGAGCTCGGGCGCTGCCTCTGGCGCGCCGGCCGGCCCGAAGAGGCGATCGACGCCTTCCGCAACGCGCGGACGGTGATCGGCGACTCCGACCCCGACCTCGACGAGTCGCTCCGCTCGGAGATCATCAACGTCGGCTGGTTCCAGCCGGATCACGTGGCCGCGTCGGAGGCCGAGGTGGCGTCGATCGACGTCGCCATGCTCCACGGCGGCGTCGGCAGCGATCTCCTGCGGACGGCGATGGCCTTCGACTCGGCGCGCCGGGGGCTGAACAAGACGCGTGCGATCGAGCTCGCGCGGGCGTCGATCGCCGCGCAGCGCATCGAGATCCTCGGTGCGCGGGGCCTCCACCTCGCAACCCTCACGCTCAGCACCGCCGGCCTGCCCGACGAGGCGCTCGCCGTCTACGACCGCGTCCTCGACGCGGCGTATTCGCTCGGCGACAACGTGCTCGCCTCGACCGCGTCGATCTTCCGCGCGTACACGCAGATCCGGCGCGGCGACCTGACGGCGGCGGACGCGGACATCGCCCGCTTCATGGAGCTGATGCAGTGGGAGATGACCGCGATGTACAGCGCGGCGTTCCAGACCGAGCTGGCGGTCGAACGGGGCGCCTACGACGAAGCCGAGCGGCTCATCCGCGAGAGTGGCCCGCCGGTCGCGATCCCGCCGAACGGGACGCTGACCTTCTTCCAGCACGCGCGCGCGAAGCTCCGCTTCGCGCAGCACCGCTACGAGGAGGCGGTTGCCGACCTCGAGGCGCTGCGCGACAACCTCGAGCTCCTGCACATCGCCGACGGGTTCATCCACGATTGGCGCGCGCATCTCGCGCTCGCGTACAACGCGGTCGGCCGCCGCGACGAGGCGCTCGCGCTCGCACTCGACGCCGTCGACCGCGCGCGGGTCTGGAACTCGCCGAACTCGATCGGCCTCGCCCTGCAGTCGCTCGGCCTCGTCGAGGGCGGCGTCTCGGGCGAGAAGCTCCTCCGCGAGGCGGTCGACGTCCTCGCGACGTCGCAGATGCGGCTCGAGCATGCCCGCGCGCTCGTCGACCTCGGCGCTGCGCTGCGGCGCGGCAACAAGCGGACGGAGTCGCGGGACTTCCTGCGCCAGGGCCTGGAGCTCGCCCACAAGCTCGGCGCCACGGCGCTCGAGGAGCGCGCGCAGACCGAGCTCGCCGCGACCGGCGCACGGCCTCGCCGGCTGATGCTGAGCGGGGTCGAGTCGCTGACGCCGAGCGAGCGTCGCGTCGCCGAGATGGCCGCCGACAACATGACGAACAAGGACATCGCGCAGGCGCTCTTCGTGACGCCGAAGACCGTCGAGGTCCACCTCTCGAGCGTCTATCGCAAGCTCGAGATCAGCTCGCGCTCCCAGCTCGCGACCGCCCTCACCACCTGAGTTGAACGCACATCGCCGCCCGGCCCTCGGCTACGCCATGGTCCTCGTCGCAGCGACGCTGTTCGGGATCAACGGCAGCGTCGCCAAGGTCGCGCTCTCGTCCGGCCTCTCGTCGCTGCGGCTGACCGAAGCGCGCTGCGCCGGCGCCTTCGCCGGGCTGCTCGTCGTCGCCGTCCTGCGCGACCGCCGGTCGCTGCGGGTCGCCCGGCGCGACCTGCCGCGCCTCGCCCTCTTCGGCGCCGTCGGCGTCGCGCTCGTGCAGCTCTTCTACTTCCTCGCCATCCATCGACTCGCGATCGCGATCGCGCTCCTGATCCAGTACCTCGGGCCGGTGATGGTCGCGATCTACGCGCGGACGTTCGGTCACGAGCACATCCGGCGGCGGATCTGGGCGGCGCTCGGGCTGTCGCTGGCCGGGCTGACGCTGATGGTGCAGCTCTGGAGCGGCGTGGCGCTCGACGGGCTCGGCGTCCTGTACGCGCTGCTCAGCGCAGTCGCCTATGCCGCCTACCTGCTGCTGGCAGAGCGGCAGGTCGGCGGCCGGGACACCATCTCGCTGATGGTGTGGGGCTTCGGCTTCGCGACGATCTTCTGGACGATCGTCCAGCCCTGGTGGAGCTTCCCGGCCCGCACGGTCGGGCATGTCGTGTCGCTCCAGGGCGAGCTCGCCGGGACGCACGCGCCGGTGTGGGCGCTCGTCCTCTGGGTCGTGGTGCTCGGGACGATCGCGCCGTTCACGCTCGTCGTCGGCGCCCTGCGCCACATCTCCGCGACCCGTGTCGGCGTGACGGCGATGCTCGAGCCGGTCGTGGCGACGGTCGTCGCCTGGGCCTGGCTGAAGGAGTCGCTCTCGACCGCCCAGCTGGTCGGAGCCGCGGTCGTGCTGGCCGGGATCGGCCTGGCGCAGTCGGCCCGCTGAACTCCCCCATTCGAGGGACAGACGCGGCAGGAATCTGCTGCGAAAGTCCTGCTCGTGCTCAAGAGAAACTATATTTACCTCGCTTTCGCAGCAGTTTTCTGCGCGATCGCACTCGCTCCGGCGGCTTCCGCCGCCACCCGCACCACCGCCGTCGACGGCCTCCTGCAGGCCGTCAACCAGACCCGCGTCGCCCACGG
>JBEQUF010000351.1:0-3665 GCA_040349295.1 Actinomycetota bacterium
CGGCGAGGACGCCCGCTTCATCGCGCGGCGCCTGATCGTGCACGCGAGCGAGGACATCGGCAACGCCGACCCGCAGGCGCTCGTCGTCGCGGTCGCCGCCGCGCAGGCGGTCGAGCACGTCGGCCTGCCCGAGGCGCGCCTCAACCTCGCGCAGGCGACGATCTACCTGGCGCGCGCGCCGAAGTCGAATGCGTCGTACATGGCGCTGAACCGCGCCGCGGCCGAGATCGACGCCCACGGGATCCAGCCGCCGCCCGACGCGTTGCGGGACGGCTCCTGGTACGGGCGCAAGCTCGGCCACGGCACGGGGTACATCTATCCGCACGACGATCCGCGCGGCTTCGACGTCGACTACCTGCCCGACTCGCTCAAGGGCACGACGTTCTACGACGGCGACTAGCCGGTCGCGGTGATCACGCCGAAGTCGCCGCCCTTCTCGTCGTTCGGGCCGGCGGCGTAGTAGAGGCTCGTCACCGGGCCGGCGGCGGCGCCGTTGCCGAACGCGATCGCCCAGAGACCCGGGATGACGACGATCGTCCCGTCGCCCTTCCGCAGCTGGCCCTTGTACACCCACTTCCCGTTCAGCTGCGTGTACGCGCTGATCCGGCCGTTGCCGAAGTTGCCGACGAGCAGGTCGCCGGCGAAGACGCCGAAGCTCGCGGGCGCCAGCGCCAGGCCCCAGGCGCCGTTCAGCGGTGAGTTCTTCCCACCGGGCTTCGCGATGTTCGCGATCAGCGTCCCGTCGGGTGCGAACTCCGCGACGAAGCCCTTGCCCGGCGTGTCCTGCTCGTCGTGCTTCTGCGCGTCCTGCAGGGCGTACGTGACGAAGATGTTCCCGTTCAGCGCCTGGATGCCGAACGGCGCATAGCCTTTCGGCACCGCCTTGTCGGCGAACGCCGCCGCGACCGGCTGGTACGTCGAGTCGAAGACGTCGATCTTCCCGTTGTGGAAGTCCGTCGCGTAGAGACGGCCGCCGAGGATCGCCAGCCCCTTGAAGCTCGCGCCCTGCGACGAGAGATCCGCCCGGACGGTCGCGGCGCCGCCCGAGGCCCAGCTGAGGATCTGGCCCGCTTCGTTCGCGAAGAGGAAGCGGCCGCCGGCGAACGCGGTGGCGTCGCCGTTGAACACGGTGCCGGTCGGACCGCCGGGGACGCCGACGGTGAGCGCGACCTTGTTGCCGGTACCCTGGTAGAGCGTCGAGAGATTCGTCCCGTTGTCCGACACCCACCACGGCGTCGTCGGGCCGGCGCTGAGACCCCAGCCGTTGACGAGCGAGGTGTCGCTCGTGTTCGTGACGAGCGACTGCGGAGCGTACGAGTTCGTGGCCGCGGCGAGCGCGGCCGCAACAGCGATTGCGGCGAGCATGTCCCACCTCCGATAGACGGCGTACCTGGTACGCAGACGTCTGTGCAACGGATTGGTGCATGCTTCGTCACGTCATGCAGCTGCACGTGTACGAGTGGGGCGACGCGAGTGCACCGCCGTTGATCTGCCTGCACGGCGTGACCGCGTTCGGTGCGCGATTCACGCAGCTCGCGGAGGAGCGCTGGGCGCATCGCTTCCACGTGCTAGCACCGGATCTCCGCGGACACGGCTACTCCGGCTGGGAGGCGCCGTGGACGTTCGAGACATACGTCGACGACCTCGTCGAGACGTTTGGCGGCGTCGGGCCGGCGACCTGGCTCGGACATTCGTTCGGCGGACGGCTCGTGCTCGAGCTGGCGCACCGCTGTCCCGAGCTCGTCGAGCGTGCCGTGCTGCTCGACCCCGCGATCCACGTGCTCCCGCACGTCGCCGCCGCGGCCGCCGAGCTCGAGCGCGCCGACGCCGTCTTCGACTCGGTCGAGGCGTACGTCGACAGCCGCCCGGACTCGGGCGACATGGATCGCGACCGCGCGATCCGCGACATGACGCTGCATCTCGAGCCGCTGCCCGACGGACGCGTGCGCCGGCGCAACTCGCAGGCCGCGGCGGTCTCGATCTACGGCGAGCTCGCGACGGAGCCGCCGCCGCCGCCCGCCGTTCCGACGCTGCTGCTCTATGCGCCCGACTACGGGCTCGTACGGGACGAGCACGTCGCGCAGTACGAGCACGTCGTCCGCGTCCCCGGGCTGCACATGGTGATGTGGTCGGCGTTCGACGAGACCGCGGACGCCGTCGACGCGTTCCTGCGCTAGAGGATCCGCGCCCCGAGCGCGGAGGCGACGAGCTCGACCGCGAGCCGCCCGGTCGCGTTCTCGCGATCGAGGATCGGGTTCACCTCGACGACGTCGAGCGAGTCAACCTTGCCGGACTCCGCGATCGTCTCCATCGCGAGATGCGCCTCGCGATACGAGAGGCCGCCGCGCACCGGCGTGCCGACGCCCGGCGCGTGGTCGGGATCGACGACGTCCATGTCGAGCGACACATGCAGGAACGCGCCGCCGGACGCATGGGCGAGCGCCTCGCGCATGCACACCTCGACGCCCATGCGATCGACCTCGCTCATCGTGAACACCTTCGCGTCGATGTGCTGCAGGAGATCGCGCTCGCCCTGGTCGAGCGACCGCACGCCGACGAGCGCGAGCTTGTCGGGCGCGACCGCGGGGAGCAGCCACTCGTCGTAGTGGAACGCGTCGCCGGCGAGGCCGAGCGCCGCGGCGAGCACCATCCCGTGCACGTTGCCGGTGGGCGAGGTCAGCGGCGTGTTCAGGTCGCCGTGCGCGTCGACCCACACCGTGCCGCCGGCGCCGCCGGATGCCTCGGCCATGCCGACGAGCGTCCCGAGCGCGATCGAGTGGTCGCCGCCGAGGACGAGCGGCATCGCACCCGCGCGCCGTGCGCGCACGACGAGCTTCGCGACCTCGTCGCAGTTGCGGAGGATCTCCGGCAGGTACCGCGCCCGCTCGTCGGTCTGCTCCGCCTGCTCCTGCTCGGGCGAGCCGACGTTGCCGAGATCCTCGCTCGCAATCCCGAGCTTCTCCTGGAGATGCTCGGCGAGGCCCGCGTAGCGGATCGCCGACGGCCCCATGTCGACGCCGCGTCTCCCCTGCCCGAGATCGAGCGGCGCGCCGATGACGGCGACCTGTTGCACGCTCACGGGCGCAAGGCTAACGTGCCCGAATGGCGGATCGGGGAGAGGGAGCGGTGCGTGTGCTGCTTGCAGACGACGACGCCGTCTTCCTGGAGTCGCTCAAGCCCCTGATCGAGCAGCAGCCCGAGCTCGCCGTCGTCGGCGCCGCCGAGAACGGCCTCGACGCGATCGAGCTGGCGGACGAGCTCGGCCCCGACGCCGTCGTCATCGACCTGCACATGCCGCTCCTCGACGGCGTCACCGCCGTCGCACGGCTGCGGAAGGACCATCCCCATCTCTGCCTGATCGCCCTCACCGGCGACCCCGACACGCAGCTGCACGACGCGGTGCGCGAGGCCGGCGCCGACGCCGTGCTGCTGAAGGGCGATCTCGTCGAGATGCTGTTCGAGCGCCTGTCGGCCGTCAAAGCGGCCGTGAAGTCCGGCTAGACTCCTGCGCGGCACCAGCGGCGAGGTAGCTCAGCTGGTAGAGCACTCGGCTGAAAACCGGGGTGTCGCCGGTTCGAGTCCGGCCCTCGCCACTCGTTCCCCTGCTCGATCCGTCAGAAGGAGCCTTTAGCTTCTTCTGCGTCGAGTTGTTCACATTCTCAGGG
>JBEQUF010000014.1:0-2726 GCA_040349295.1 Actinomycetota bacterium
GTCGGGCAGACGGCCGGCGAGCGCGTCGGCCGTGCCTTCGCCGCCGTCGGCGAGCGGCAGCTCCTCGCAGGCGACGCCTGCCGCGAGGAAGCCCTCGGCGAGCGCTGCCGCGGCGGCCCGCGCCGGCAGCACCGCCTTGAGGCTATCCGGGCACGCGAGCGCGATCGGGCTCGTCGGCATCGACCTCTGCGTCCTCCCCACCATCGCGATTGTCCATCTCCGCCTGCGCGGCGCCCGGCATGACCCGCAGCATCGCGAACGACAGCCCTTCACGCGAGAGGAAGATCAGGCCGACGCCGACGCCGACCGACGCCTCGATCGCTTGCAGGCCGAAGCCGTATGCGACGCCGGTGACGGTGGCGACGCCGTAGCTCGCGCGCAGCGGCGCGGCGATCGCGGCCTGCAGTGCGCCGACGTTGCCGGGCCAGATCGGGACGATGGTGACGACGTTCATCACGAGCAGGACGACGCCCGCCGCGGGGAGCGGCGCGTGGATGTCGAAGGCGCGCATCGCCGTGTAGACGGCGAGCAGCTGACAGACCCAGCCGCTGATCTGGAACGAGACGGCGAGCGCCATGCCGAGCGGCGTCCGCATGACGTGCAGACCCTGGCGGGCCATCGTGACCACACGGGTGACGAAACCGCGGCTGTCGAGCGGCGCCGTGTGCCGGACGCGGGCGCTGAAGTACGTGAGCGCGAAGAGCGCGAGTCCGATGCCGATCACCGTCAGCACGATCCCGATCGCCCAGGCGGGCACCTTCGCGGTCAGCGTCACGTAGATGACGAGCAGGATCACCGGCACGATGTCGAAGACGCGGTGCGCGAGCACGGTGCCGACGAGCGTCGCCCAGAGCCCTTTCTTCCGCGGCAGCTTGCGGACGAGCACGGCGACGCGGGCGAGCTCGCCGACGCGGCCCGGCAGCACGGCGTTCGCGAAGAGGCCGACCGAGAATGCCGAGAAGACGGTCATCGGCGTCGGGTGCGGCGGCTCGATCGCCTGCCGGATGACCGTGTTCCAGGCGGCCGCGCGCACGACGACGGAGACGAGGTTCAGCGCGATCGCGAGCACGACCCAGCGCCACTCGACGGCGCTGAACGCGTCGCCGATGCCGTGCAGGCTCGGGCCGCGCCAGAAGAGGAGCGCGAGCACGACCGCCATGAACAGGAGCCCGAGGGCGGCGCGCACCCACGGCGAGCGAAGGATCTGCTTCACGCCGCCGCCTGCGTGTAGATCGACTCGAGGCGACGCGCGATCGCGTCCCAGGCGTAGCGCGACTGCGCGAGCTCGCGGCCGGCCGCACCGAGCGCTGCGCGGCGCGGCTCGTCGGCGACGAGCGCGACGACGGCGTCGGCGAGCGCGTCGACGTCGCCGGCGGGGAAGGGAACGGACGTCTCGGGCGTCATCACGTCCCGGTAGCCGCTGATGTCGGACGCGACGACGGGCGTCGCGCAGGCGAGCGCGCGCACGAGGACGATGCCGAAGCTCTCGCCGCCGAGCGACGGCGCCACGAGCGCCTTGGCGCGGAGCAGCTCGTCCGTGTACTCCTCCTGCGGCAGGAAGCCGCGGATGTCGATCCCGTCGCCGTCGATGCGGAGCTGCGTGATCAGCAGCCGGACGCGCAGCGGGTCGGCGCCGCAGACGCTGAGCCGCGCGCCGGTCTCGCGGCGGATGCGCGGCCACGCGCGCAGCAGGACGTGCAGGCCCTTGCGCGCCTCGATGCGGCCGCCGAAGACGATGCGGTTCTCGCGGCCGTCCGGGTCGGCGCGCGGCGGGATGAGCACGCCGTTCGGGACGATCTCGTAGTCGCCGGGCAGCCAGTTGCTCGCCGACGCGCGCGCCATCTCCGAGACGGCGATGCGCCGGTCGAGCCGCTCGGCGAGGAAGCCCCAGATCGGCTTGCCGATCTTCATCCAGCCGAGGTCGCCGCTCGCGTGGAACGTGCCGACCATCGGCGCGGTGCACGTCGCGAGCGTCGCGATGCACGGCGTCGGCGTCATCGGCTCGTGCAGGTGCACGACGTCGAACTGCTCGCGGCGCAGCGCGTCGCGGATGCGGAAGAACGAGCGCGGGCTGAGGATGATGTTCGGGAGCGAGCCGTTCGCGGGGACGATCACCGAGCGGCCGATCGGGATGACGTCGGGCGGCGGCTCGCCGTGCCGGCCGTGCCGCGGATGGAGCACGCGCGTGAACTGCCCGGGCGGGTCGTTGCCCATGATCGTCTTGACCTCGTGACCGAGCGCGCGCAGCGCGTCGGCCTGCAGCTCGGCGTGCTCGACGACACCGCCCCAGAAGGACCACGAGTACGGGACGACGATGCCGACCTTCATCGCCGCCATTATCGTCGGCGGCCCGGTGCGCCTCCGCTCCTCATACGACGGCGACATCCTGCGGCTGGCGATCCCGGCCCTCGGCGCCCTCGCTGCCGAGCCCCTCTACGTGCTCGCCGACACGGCGATCGTCGGCCATCTGGGGCGGCCGCAGATCGCGGCGCTCGGCCTCGCCGGAACCGTTATTTCCGGGGCATTCACGATCGTGAACTTCCTCCAGTACGGGACGACGGCCGTCGTCGCGCGGGCGCACGGCGCCGGGCAGGAGGAGCGGGCGGCCCGCCTCGCGGCGCAGGCGCTCTGGCTCTCGCTCCTGATCGGAATCGGCTTGACGGTCGTGCTCGAGGCAGCCGCCGGACCACTCCTGCGCGCGCCCGGCGCGCACGGCCGGTCGGGAC
>JBEQUF010000016.1:0-3378 GCA_040349295.1 Actinomycetota bacterium
ACGGTGCTGAGCACCTCGACCCCGAGCAGCTCTGCGAGGCGTTCGCGGTCGATCTCGACGCCGCTCCGCTCCGCCTCGTCGGCCATGTTCAGCACGAGCGTCAGGGGATGTCCGAGCTCGGCGAGCTGCGTCGTCAGAAGCAGCGTGCGGCGGATGCTCTTCGCGTCGCCGACCTGCACGAGCGAATGGGGCGCCCCGTCGAGCAGGAGCTCCGAGACGACGCGCTCGTCGTCGCTGACCGCGGGGAAGCCGCCGATCCCCGGCGTGTCCACGACGGGTGCGCCGCCGAGGTCGCGGCCGACGCCGCGGAAGACGTCGACCGTCGTACCCGGGTAGTTCGAGACCGTGACGTAGCGGCCGGTCAGCCGCTGGAAGAGCACCGACTTGCCGACGTTCGGATGCCCGACGAGGACGACGTCGGCGAGGGCCGGCTCGGCAACCGCAACGGCTCCCGCGGCGTGACATCCCATGGCTCCAACGTAAGGGCGCCCTTACAGAGGCTCATCGGGGAATGACCGGATTCGCGTGCTCAGACCACGAAGAAGACGATCGCGACGTACTGGAGCGCGAGCCCGACGAGCGTGAGGGCGTGGAAGAGCTCGTGATACCCGAACACCCGCGGGAACGGGTCGGGCCGGCGGAGCCCGTAGACGATCCCGCCGAGCGTGTACGCGAGGCCGCCGGCGGCGATCAGGACGACCGGCGTGACGCCGTCGGCGCGGATGATGGCGGGGATCGCCGCGACCCCGACCCAGCCGAGCGCGACCGCGATCACGACGGAGAGCCACTTCGGCGCGTGCACCCACACGAGCTTCAACAGGATCGCCGTGGCGGCGCCGGCCCAGACGATCGCGAGGACGACGGTTTGCAGCGCGCCGTGCAGCGCGAGCAGCCCGACGGGCGTGTACGTGCCCGCGATGAGGATGTAGATCCCGGCGTGGTCGGCGCGACGCATCCACAGCCGTGCGCGCGGCGTCCAGGTGATGCGGTGGTAGGCCGTGCTGATCGCGAGCATCGTCACCGCCGACGCGGCGAACGCCGCGGCAGCGGCGATCCGCCGCCCGCCGTCGGTCTCCGCGACGAGCACGACGCCCACGACGATCGCGACGGCGAGCGCGCCCTGGTGCAGGACTCCGCGGAGCAGCGGGCGCGCGTCGGCGTTCATCGCCTACTTCTCGTACACCGCGAGACGCGCTTCCACCTCGTCGAGCGTGAGGTCGTTGCGGTCGTCCACGCGCGCGCGACTCGAGTCGACGAGCGAGTAGCCGTACGACGAGTGCCGCAGCTCGAGCCCCTTGGCGCGCGCCTTTCGCTTGAGCGTGTTGCGCTGCAGCGTGTGCGCCATCTCGCGATTCGCGGCCGCGGCGTCGAATGCGTCGATGTCGCGACGCGTCCTGCCGATCGGTCTGTTCGTGCCTGGCATGCCTCTCCCCCCAGTTGTCGGCGGACGGGCGACTTTACCTGCCGTCGATCGCCGCACGGTACGTCTCCGCCTGTTGTGTGTAGAGCTTGACCTCCGGCGGCGGCCCCCATCTCGCCCCTGCCTCGGGAAACGGGACGACGACGCGCAGGGCGCCGTCCTCGATCGTCACGTCGGCCGCGGAGACGGGATACGTCGGGTAGCCGTTCGAGAGCGCGAACTTCTCGAGGTACGCCGCATAGCCCTCGCCTGCGACCGGCCGGGCCTCGGTCGAGTAGTCGAGGATCAGCACGATCACGAACGCGTGCTTGCCGTCCGGTCCGCCGGTCGCCACGATGACCCGCCTGTCCGTGAGCACCGCGCGCACGCGATGCGTCGTCGTCCCGCCGCCGCCGACGGAGCGGCGCCGGAAGCGGTGGAAGACCTTCAGCCCCTCCTCCTCGAGGAGCACGCGCTCGTCCGGCGCGAGCGGGAGGTGCTCGACGATGCGGCCGCGCTGCCTCGAGCGGATCGTGAGGAACGCGGCGACGACGAACCCCACGACGACGATCGCGAAGAGCCAGCCGGACACCGACGAGGATGCTATTTCACCCGTGGCGGCTGCGCCCGCCCGCCGGCGATGTGCGCGACCATGGCCGCCGCCACGCCGAGCCCCGCGCCGATCCGGTCGCGCCCCGGCTGGCCGAGGACGACGCCGGTGATCGCCGTCCGCCTGCCGCGGATCCACCGCACGGCCCGAAAGGCGAAGCAGCCCCCTGCTGCGTCGTCCGAGCCGGTCTTGACGCCGACGAAGCCGGCGCGGCCGAGCAGCGTGTCGGTGTTCCGCACGACCCCTGTCACGGGCAGCCAAGCGCTCGGCTGCGCGACGATCTCCGCGAAGACCGGCACGCGCATCGCCCGCTCGACGATGCGCAGCTGGTCGGCGGCGGTCGAGACGGTCGCGTCGTCGTAGCCGCTCGGATCGGTGTAGCGCGTGTGCCGCATCCCGAGCGACCGTGCGGCGGCGTTCATCCTGGAGACGAAGCGGCCGACCGAGCCCGCGTCCCACCGTGCGAGCACGACGGCGATGTTGTTCGCCGACGGCAGCAGCAGCGCCTGCAGCGCCTGCCGTTCGGTGAGCTCCTCGCCGGCGGCGACCGAGACGATCGACTCGCCCCGCGCGCGCCGGTCGTCCGTGTCGGCGACGTCCGCGTCGGTGATCGCGATCGTCGGGCCGTCCTCGCCGGGCTGGAGCGGATGGTCCCGGAGGACGAGGTACGCGGTCATCACCTTCGCCACGCTGGCGATCGGCGCCGCATGCTGGTTCGGGCCGACGACCACCGGCGAGTCCCCGACGCGCACGGCTGCCTGGCCTTCGGCAGGCCAGGCGACGCGCGTGCCCGTGCTCGTGCTCGTCCGCAGTGCGATCGTCGAGCTCGCGCCCGACGGCGACGACGCGGCGAGCTGGAAGCCGGCCGCGGCAGGGACCGCGGCGAGCACGACGAGCAGGCCGGTCGCCCGGAGCCTGCGGATCCGCACACGTCTTCTCCTGGACATGCGCCCACTCTGGGCCGGCCGGTGTTGCAGGCCCGTATGCGGTTTTCGATATGCCGGCGAAACACGCCGGCTCTAGCATCGGAGCATGCGCGTGCTGATCGTCGAGGACGAGCCGCTGATGGCGGACGCGATCCGCGACGGTCTGCGCCTGGAGGCGATCGCGGCCGACGTCGCAGGCGACGGCGACACCGCGCTCACGCTCCTGGCCGTCAACGACTACGACGTCGCCGTCCTCGACCGGGACATCCCCGGCCCGTCCGGCGACGAGGTGGCGAGGCGCATCGTCGACTCCGGCAGCGGCCTGCCGATCCTCATGCTCACGGCCGCCGACCGGATCGACGACAAGGCGACGGGGTTCGAGCTCGGCGCCGACGACTACGTGACGAAGCCGTTCGAGCTGCAGGAGCTCGTGCTCCGGCTGC
>JBEQUF010000032.1:0-3881 GCA_040349295.1 Actinomycetota bacterium
CCACCACCGGCGCCTCGTCGAGACGGTCGCCGGCGTCCTCGTCGACGAGGAGCTCGAGCGGCGGTCGAAGCTCTTCCTCGTCGAGCACCTGCTGCGCAGCGGCTGGTCGGAGGAGGAGATCGTCCGGGAGGTCGACCGCTAGGGCGTCGAGAGCGTCTTCAGCAGGTCGCGCAGCTCGCCGACGTGGACGCGGTTCCGGTCGGCCTGGCACTGCGAGTCGACGATGCCGGCGAAGGTGCCGCCCGCGTACTTCGAGGCCGCCGCGGCGCACGACGTCTTGCGGTAGACGAGCCAGGCCGCCTCGCTCCGGACAAACGCGGCGCGGCCGTCCTTCGTCCGGATCCGGCCGAAGATCTGCCGCGTGAGCGTGTCGATCTGCGTGTCGGTGCGGACGATCGCGTGCTCGGCGCAGCCTTCGTAGTCGAGCGTCGAGATCTGCTTGGCCGGGCACGGCAGGAGCGTGAACGGCTCGTGGATGGCGGGCGGCGGCGCGATCACGCGAGCAGCTCCAGCAGCCGGACGGCGGCGTCCGCGCCGGCGCGCAGCGGCGCCAGCTCGACGTACTCCTCCGGCGTGTGGACGCCGCCGCCGTCGGTCAGGCCGATCGACACCGCGGGGATGCCGCGCCCGAGCGCCGCGTTCGCGTTCGTCGACGACGCGATCTCCTTCGCGGGCGGGAGGCCGGCCGCCGCGCGCGCCTCGCGCACGGCGGCGACGAGCGGGTCGCCGGCGGGCGTCTGCCCGGCCGGCCGGCGGCCGATCAGCTCCACCTCGCCGTCCGCGAAGACCCGGCGGAGATCCGCCTCGGTCTCCTGCAGCCGCTCGGGATCGTCGTCACGACAGTCGATCCTGCACGTCGCGTACGCGGCGATCGAGTTGATCGTCGTGCCTCCCTCGACGACGCCGATGTTGACGTGGCGGTCGCCGAGCGCGTCGAGCAGCTCGGTGCACCGACGGGCGAGCAGATGGATCGCGTTCGGGGCGCCGCGGTCGCCCCACGAGTGGCCGCCGGCGGTCCGGTAGGCGACGGCGACGCGGAAGCTGCCGGTGCCGCCGGTGACGAGCACGTCGCGGCCGTGCCCCTCGAGCGCGACGTAGGCGCGCGGGGCGAACGTCTCGACGAGCGCCGTTGCGCCGCGGAGGTTGCCCTCGCCCTCCTCGCCGACCGTCGCGGCGAGGACGAGCGGCCGCGTCGGCCGGGCGCGCCGCGCGAGCAGCAGCAGCAGCGCGACCGCGAGCGAGTCGTCGCCGATGCCCGCGCCGACGAGCCGGTCGCCCTGCCTGGCGGGCGCGGTCGGGAGCGGGACGCCGAACACGGTGTCGAGGTGGGCCTCGACGACGAGCGGCCTCTCGCCCGGCGCCACGACCGCAACCACGTTGCCGACGCCGTCGACCGACGGCTCGAGCCCGGCCTCGGCCAGGAGCCCGGCGACGAGCTCGCCGCGCTCGGCCTCGGCGAACGTCGGCGCCGGCACCGCGCAGATCGCCAGCGCGTCGTCGATGAGGCGCTGGTACTCGGCGTCCGTCAGCACGTCCGTCCGACCCTATCGCGACCATTCGGGCCATGGTCGAGCCGTCCGACAGCGCCTTCGGCGAAGCGCTGCACGACCTGCTGCTCGCGGACGGGGACATCTACGTCTCCGAGAGCGGCAACGTCAAATGGGCGACGTTCGCGCACGTCCTGCACGGCGTCTCGTACGACATCCTCCGGCGGACGGTTCGCGGCGAGCGCGCACCGACCCGCGAGCTGATGGAGGAGTGCGCCCGCGTGCTCCAGGTCTGGCCGACGTACTTCGCCGAGTATCGCGCCCTCGCGTTCGTGCTTCAGCTCGAAGCGGCGTAGGACGCCAGCAGCCCGCGGTAGTGGGCGACGAACCGCTCGTGCTCGTGCGCCGGGAACGTCGCCCGCACCGTCTCGACGAGCACGCCGTCGAACTCATCGCTCGAGAACCACTCGCGCGCGATCTCGTCGACGTGCTGCATCGGCCCGCTGCGGAACTCCTCGTAGGCGTCGGTCTCGAAGTGCTCGTCGGCGAGCGCGCGGTACTCGCGCAGCTTCTCCTCGTACGAGAGGTCGGCGCGGTCGGCGATCGCGAACCACGGCCTCGTGTCGACGTCGATCCGCATCCGCCGTCGCTGTGCGACGCAGAACGCGCACCAGCGCACGAGCGCCGACATCGCCCACGGGAAGTAGTAGTGCAGCGAGGTGAGCGCGACGTCGGGCGAGGCGTTCGCGTAGTCGATCGGCGACACCTCGGTGCCCCGGACGAGCGATTCGCACGAGTTGAACTCCCAGCGGAAGAAGGCGTTGACGATCTTCGAGATCGTCACGACCTCGTAGCCGCGCTCCACGTCGAGGAAGTCGTGCCGCACCTGGTAGCGGTCGTGCTGCGGGCGGTCGGGCTCGAACCACATCACGTTCGTCTCCGCGCCGATCGAGAGTGCCCGCGTGAAGACGTCGAAGCCGTCGACCGCCTTCTGGATGTGCATCAGCTGCTGGCCGGAGGCGTCGTAGACGCGCTGCAGCTCCTCGGCGTCGCGGGCGCGGGTGACGCCGCGCCAGGCGCCGCCGTCGAACGGCTTCATGTAGAGCGGGAAGCCGACGTCCGCGCCGATCTCCGCCAGGTCGAACGCCTGGTTGTAGCGCTCGGCCGTCGTCGGGAAGCGCTCGTTCTGCGGCGGCTGCTTGTGCGGGATCAGCCACGTCGCGGGCACCTTGAGCCCGAGGCGGATCATCGCGCAGTACGCCGAATGCTTCTCCATCGCCTGGAACGTGAACGGGTTGTTCAGGAGGTAGACGTCGTCCATCAGCGCCGCCTTCTTCAGCCACTCGCGCGGCAGGAGGTACCACCAGCCGACGCGGTCGAGCACGAGCGAGTAGCGCGGCTTCGACCGCAGGTCGAACGGCTCGTAGGTCACCCGCGACACGTCGAGGCGGTGCCGCTCGCCACGCCACTCGAATTCGCCGAGACGCGACGTGATCGCCTCGAACGCGCGCGGCCAGTCGTTCTCGGCGCCGAGCACGAGGCCGATGCAGTGCTCGTTCACCGCCACGCCTTCCGCAGGAGCGCCGGCAGGTGCGCCTCGAGCGCACGCTTCCACGTCGGCCAGTCATGCCCGCCGCGCGCGGCGTGGAACTCGACCGGGTAGCCCTGCTCGGCGAGCGCCCGCGCGATCGCCGCGTTGTTCGCGTAGTTCTCCTCGTCGAGCGCGCACGTCAGCGTGGCCGGGACGGGCGAGCCGCCGCCGCGGAGGACGCCGCCGACGAAGCGGTCGATCCGGCCGAAGCGGCCGAAGCGCGCCTCCTGCGGGTCGGTGCGGCGCCGGAAGTAGCTGCCGGACTGCAGGAAGAGGCCGCGGAAGGCGTGCGGATGCGCCCGGTGGGCGTGGAGCAGCGCCAGGCCGCCGAGGCTCGCGCCGAGCCCGACGACGCCGTCGAACTCCTCTGTGAGCTCGCGCGCGAAGCGCGCCGAGGCCGAGTACGTCTCGAGCCGGTCCTCGGGCGCGACGAGCGCGACGCGATGCGGCCGCACCTCGCCGCGGGCGACGAGCCGGCGCAGCAGCGGCACGAGCCGCACGTGCCGCTGGTAGTCGGGCCCGTCGAGGACGACGAGGACGCGCGTCCCCGGCCGGTCGCCGATCGCGTGGAGGCGTGCATGCATGCCGAGACGGCGATCTTCCCGCACCGGACGGGTGCGAACCAGTGCGACCGCAGACGGGACAACGGGGAGGCGCGGTCGTCTCCGCCTGTGGCACGCTGGCGTCAAGGGTCGACCATGAAGAAATCGTCGATCGTCATAGGCCCGCTCGGGCCTAACCGACGCCCAACCGATACGTCTGTACTGCTAGGGAAATGTTGAAGCCGGTGCCGTCAACCGATT
>JBEQUF010000036.1:0-3440 GCA_040349295.1 Actinomycetota bacterium
GCCCGACGCGGCGGCCGACCTCGTCGCGGAACTCCCAGCGCGAGACCGCCTGCTCGTCGCCGTGCAGCGACGGCGCGACCTCCGCGGGGACGTATCCCGCCTGCAGCGCGCGCTGTGAGTCGTACACCGCGACGGCGTTCGGGTCGTGCTCGTTCTCCGGCTCGGGAACGAGCGCGAGCCGCCGTCCCGGCGCGAACCCGTCGTCCTGCAGCGCCTCGAGGCGGTAGGAGGCGCCGGCGAGCTTCACGACCTGCACGCGCGGATCGTCCCACTTCATCGCGGCGCCCGTCGCCGCGTCGCGCAGCCAGTAGCCCGACTCGCCGCGCTCGAGCCAGATGCGGAGCCTGTCAGAAGGCGAGGAGCTTCCGGGCGGCATCCACGACCCGCTCGACCGACGGCATGTACGCGTCCTCGATCTTCCAGTACGGGTACGGGACGTCGTAGCCCGTGACGCGCAGCACCGGCCCGCGCAGGTCGAGGATCGCCTTCTCGGCGAGGATCGCCGCGAGCTCGCCGGCGAAGCCGTTCACGCGCGGCGCCTCCTGCACGATCACGACGCGGCCGGTCTTGGCGGCCGACGCGAGCAGCGCCTCCTCGTCGAGCGGCTTCAGCGACCGCAGGTCGAGCACCTCGACCGAGGCGTCGATCTCGTCGGCGGCGCGCTCGCACAGCGGCACCATCGCGCCGTACGCGACGAGCGTCAGGTCGTCGCCGGCCCGGGCGATCCGCGCCTTGCCGAGCGGCACGACGTGCTCGCCCTCCGGCACCTCCGATCGCTCGCTGCGGTAGATGAGCTTCGGCTCGAGGACGACGACCGGATCGGGATCGCGGATCGCCGCCGCGAGCAGGCCCTTCGCATCGGCCGGCGTCGACGGGATCGCGACCTTGATGCCGGGGGTGTGCACGTAGTACGTCTCCGGCGAGTCGTCGTGCAGCTCGGGCGCGCGCACGCCGCCGCCGTACGGCATGCGGATCGTGAGCGGGAACTCCATCCGCCCGCCGGTGCGCCAGTGGTAGCGCCCGACGTGCGTGATCAGCTGGTCGAGACAGGGATACGAGAACGCGTCGTACTGCATCTCCGTCACCGGACGCCAGCCGGCCATGCAGAGGCCGATCGCCGTGCCGAGGATCCCGGCCTCGGCGAGCGGCGTGTCGACGCAGCGATGCTCGCCGAAGCGGTCGCGCAGCCCGGCGGTGGCGCGGAAGACACCGCCTGCGCGGCCGACGTCCTCGCCCATGACCATGACGTCGGCGTCGCGCTCGAGCTCGACGTGGAACGCGTCGTTGATCGCCTCGACCATCAGCAGCTCAGCCATCGCGGAATCCCTTCGGCGGCTCGACGTAGGCGTGCTCGAACAGGAGCTCCGGCGAGGGCTCCGGCTCGGCCTCGGCCGCTGCGATGCCGGCACGCATCAGCTCGGCCGCCTCGTCGCGGATCGACTGCGCGAGCTCCTCGTCGAGGACGCCGAGCCGGTGGAGATACCGCTCGTAGCGCCCCACGCACTCGTTCCGCTTCTCCTGCTCGACGCGCTCGAGGTCGATGTAGGCCCGCGGGTCGTCGGCGGTCGCGTGCGGCGCTGCGCGATACGTCACCGCCTCGATGAACGTCGGTCCGCCGCCGTTGCGCGCGCGCTCGACCGCCTCGCGCGTCGCCTCGAAGACCGCGAGCACGTCGCCGCCGTCGACGCGGATCCCCGGCATGCCGTAGCCGACCGCCTTGTCGACGAGAGCCGCAGCGCGCGTCTGCGCCGAGAGCGGCGTCGAGATCGCCCACTGGTTGTTGTTGCAGAAGAGGACGCACGGCGCCTGCATCACGGCGGCGAAGTTCGCCCCCTCGTGGAACGCGCCCTCGCTCGTCGCGCCGTCGCCGAAGAACGCGATCGAGACCGCGTCCTCGCCGCGCAGCTTCTTCCCCCATGCGAGCCCGGCCGCGTGCGGCACGTGCGTCGCGATCGGCACGCACACGGAGGCGACGTTGTAGTCCGCGGGATTCCACCAGCCGGCCGGATGGCCGCGCCACCAGTGCAGGAGCGTCGCCGGCGGGATGCCGCGGAGCAGGCCGATCGCCGACTCGCGGTACGACGGGAAGATCCAGTCGTCGTCCTCGAGCGCATGCACGGCGCCCGCCTGCATCGCTTCGTGGTTCCAGAAGATCGCATACGTCCCGATGCGGCCCTGGCGGTGGTAGACGACCGAGCGCTCGTCGTACGTGCGCAGCAGGATCATCGACCGGAAGATCTCGAGCAGCTCCTGCTCGCCGAGCCCCTCGACCTCGCGGTCCTGGTCGATCACCGCCTGCACCCGCGGAAGCGTAGTTGTTCAGTTCAGGACGGCGACCGCTCCGCGTTCCGCTTCGAAAACGGCCTCGCGGACGTCGCCGAGATCCTCGCCGTCGACCTGGAGCGGCATCGGCTCGTCGCAGACGATCTCGAGCCGGTCGACGTCGTGGGCGTACAGCAGGCCGCTTCGCCCGCGGCCGGTGAGGACGGAGTAGGCCGTCCAGAGGAGCGTCCGCCGCCGGACGCGCATCGGCGCGACGAGGTCGAGCCCGAGCTCGAACTCGGCCTCCGGCGCGATCGGCACCGGAATCCGCTTGGCGTACGTGTACGGCGCGCCGTTCGCGACGAACACGCAGGCGGCGCGGCCGACGCCCTTGATCTCGAGCGACGGCTCGAGATGCATCTTGTGCGAGGCGAGCGCGCGCACGACGGCGAACGCGAACGCGAAGTCGCCGGGCCGCCGCCCCTCGTCGTCACGGCCGAGCTCGTCGACGCGCCGCACCGCTTCCGCATCGAGCCCGATGCCCGCGGCGAAGGCGAAACGCCGCCCGTTGACCCGGCCGAGGGTGATCCGCCGCGTCCGCCCGTGCTCGAGCGCGTCGGCGATGCGCGCCGCGGCCGCGACGGGATCCTGCGGCAGGCCGAGCGCACGCGAGAGGACGCTCGTGCCGCCGCCGGGAAGGAAGCCGATCGGCGTGCCCGCGTCGATGCCGTTCAACGCCTCGTTGAAGCCGCCGTCGCCGGAGAAGACGACGACGGCGTCGGCGGAGGCAGCAGCGGCCAGCTCGGTCGCGTGCATCGGCCGCTCGGTCTGCACGACGTCGACCGTCGCGACGCGGCCGAGCTCGCGCTCGACGGCGGCGAGCCGCTCGGGCGTCACCTTGGTCGCATACGGGTTCGCAATCAGAACGGCGCGCACTGCATCCGAGGATGCACGCGCACGACGTTCGAGCGCAACCGGCTAGCGGATGAACACCGAGCCGCTCGTGACGACGCCGCCGAGCGAGGCGCCGTGCCCGAAGGCGATCCGGAAGACGTCGACCTCCGGAAGCGCGTTGTGCACGCCGACGGCCGTGAACGCGACGCGGCGGCCGGCGAGGAGCCCGGTGCCGCGCAGCTTGACCGCATTGACGCCGAACGCGACGCGGCTGACCTTCAGGC
>JBEQUF010000066.1:0-2835 GCA_040349295.1 Actinomycetota bacterium
GGTGCTCCCCTGGCCCGGCGAAGATGTGACGGCGGAGAACGCCGTGGCGCCGACTGCGTCGATCGGGGATTCCGGCTTCTGGGCCGTCGATCGCGCGCGCGACTTCGACTGGGGCGACTGATTTCGAGGCCGGGACGCTTTGCGTCCCGGCCTCGTCCATTCGGAACTCCGCGCGCGGAAGAGCGCGGTCTTCCGCGCGCTCCGTGGAGTCACTGCTCGTCGTGCGGGCGGGCGTGCGCCTTCGGCGCAGGCGCGCCCTCAGAGCACGCTGGCGACGAGCTTCAGGTCTTCGACGAGTCCCGTCATCGCGTCGCGGCGGTCTCGTTCGCCCCTCATCCTCAGGATGGCGCTCGGGTGGATCGTCGCGGTCACGAAGTCGGCGAGCTCCGAGTCGACCCAGGTTCCGCGCTGCTTCGTGACCCGGAACTGCTTGCCGATGAGCGACTGCGCCGCCGTCGCGCCGAGGCAGACGAGGACGCGCGGGCGCACCGCCTCGAGCTCCGCCTCGAGCCACGGTCGGCAGGCCGTCACCTCGGACCAGGCCGGCTTCTCGTGGATGCGTCGCTTCCCGCGCGCGACCCACTTGAAGTGCTTGACGGCGTTCGTGACGTAGGCGGCCGACCGGTCGATCCCCGCGTCGGCGAGCGCCTCGTCGAGCACGCGGCCGGCCGGGCCGACGAACGGCCTGCCGGCGACGTCCTCCTGGTCGCCGGGCTGCTCGCCGACGAGGACGAGCCGCGCGTCCGAGGCGCCTTCACCGAACACGGTCTGCGTGCCGGTCTTCCACAGCGGGCAGGCGCGGCAGCGGGCTGCCTCGGCTCGGAGCGTGCGCAAGCTCGCCATCGGACATCTCCGTTCCCTCGACGCAAGTCCCTCACTCGGGGGAGAGCCGAAATCCGGTCCATGGCGATTCTGAGAGAGCTGTGGCCAGCCGCGCCGAACCGCACCTCCGGGTCATTCCGGCTCCTCCGCCTGCTCCCTCGGCGGCGGAGATCGTCGAGTCGTACCGCCGTCTGGCGGACGTCTTCCACGAGGTGCTCGCGGAGCAGAGCCTCGACGCCCTGCTCGTGCTGATCGCCGACACGCTCGCCGAGCTGATCCCGCACGACTCGCTGACGATCTACGAGGCCGACGAGCCGCAGCAGCGGCTGACCCCCGTGCTGGCCCGCGACACCGACTACGAGGACGAGGTGATGGCCTCGACGAGCGGCTTCCACGAGGGGATCACCGGCTGGGCGGCCCGTCATCGCGAGCCGGTGCTGACGAACGAGGCGCACCTCGACCCGCGCGTCATGTTCATCCCCGGGACACCGATCGAGCCGGAAGCGCTCATCTCGGTGCCGCTGATCGCCCGCGGGCAGCTCAAGGGCGTCCTCAACATCTACCGCGCCGACGATGCGTGCTTCTCGGACGCGGAGTTCGAGCTCGCCAAGCGGTTCGGCGACGCCGCGGCGCTCGCGCTCGACAACGCGCAGATCCGCGCCCGGCTCGAGCACCAGGCGCGCACGGACTCGCTCACCGGCCTCTTCAACCACCGCTCCTTCCACGAGCAGCTGCTGCACGCGCTGCAGGAGGCGAGCCGGACGCACCGCCCGGTCGCGGTCGTGATGCTCGACATCGACGACTTCAAGCGGATCAACGACATCTACGGGCACGGTCTCGGCGACGACGTGCTCCGCCAGCTCGCCGACACGCTCCGCGCGTGCATCCGCCCGGACGACATCGTCTGCCGGCTCGGCGGCGAGGAGTTCGGCGTGATCATGTCGGGGTGCGACGACGTCGACGCGCGGCGTGCAGCCGAGCGCATCGTCGAGCGGCTGCGCGACGTGCAGTTCGTCGGCGTGGGCGCGCTGACGGTGTCGGTCGGCCTGGCGCTCGGCCCCGAGCACGCGATGAATCCGCGCGAGCTCGCCGCGTGCGCCGAGGCGGCGATGATGACCGCGAAGGCGACCGGCAAGAACCGCATCGTCCTGTACGACGAGGGCGACGCCGAGCGGCCCGAGATCGCGCGCGACGTGCGCTCGCTCGCCCACATGAAGATTCTGCAGAGCCTCACCGGGAAGCTGAACCGGCTGAACGACGTGCAGCAGATCGGCGACGAGATCGCGAACGAGCTGCGGTCGCTGATCGACTACCAGAACTGCCGCGTGTTCGTCGTCGACGGCGACGAGCTCGTGCCGATCTCGTTCAAGGGCGAGTTCTCCGCCGAGACCGCGGCACTGCCCCTCGAGCTGCTGCGCGGCCGGGTCGGCCGGGGCATCACCGGCCGCTGCGCGGAGCTCGGCGAGTCGCTGCTCGTCGGCGACGCGGCGAACTGCGAGTTCGGGCATCGCATCGAGGGCACGCCGATCATCGAGGAGTCGCTGCTCGCCGTCCCGCTCCGGTACGGGACGAACGTCGTCGGCGTGATCGTCGTCTCGAAGCTCGGGCTCGACCAGTTCGACGAGGACGACGTCCGCCTGCTCGAGGTGCTCGGCGGCCACGCCGCCGTCTCGGTCGAGAACGCCCGGCTCTACGACGCGGCGCGCCGCGAGGCCGAGAGCGCGATGGCGCTGCTCGAGTTCGGCCGCGAGCTCGCGACCGCCGTGAGCCTCGACGAGATCTTCCAGCGCGTCGTCGAGCTGACAATGGGCCTGCTCCACTCGTCGCGCACGTCGATCTGGGTCGAAGGTCCGGACGGGCTCGTTGCCCCGGCGAAGCTGCACGGGCACACCGAGGAGGAGCGCGAGCGCCTCGCGGGCCGGCGGTTCGAGCGCATGCAGGGCCCGAGCGAGCCCTACTTCCTCACCGCCGCCGAGGTGGCGGCGCTCTGGCCCGACCCGATCGTGCCGGGCG
>JBEQUF010000089.1:0-6449 GCA_040349295.1 Actinomycetota bacterium
CGCGCGGCCGTCGTCCGCGTGCGCCGGCGTCGCGCCATGTGGAGCACGCGTGCCGAGGGATCGACGGCGGCGATCGCGTCTGCCGAGACGACCTGCGTCCGGCGCCGGGAACGCCGGACGACGAGGCTCCGCGCGCGGCGGGTCTCCGGGTCGATCACGACCGCGGTGACCGGTCGCTTGCCGATCGTGAAGCCCTCGCAGTGCGCGAGCCAGTAGTCGAGCACGTTGCTCTCGCGTCCGAAGACGCCCGGGCGTTGCTGCTGCACCGGGAACCTCCTTGCCGGTTGTCGCATCGGGGACGGATGCGGCGGCCGCCACGCCGTCGGCGGGGTTCTACCGCGATCCGGTCGACCGAAACGGGAAAGTGGGCCGGGCAGGTCTCGAACCTGCGACCTTGGGATTAAAAGTCCCCTGCTCTACCAGCTGAGCTACCGGCCCCTGTGTGGCTCAAGCGTACGTTCCCACGCTCCCAGCAGCTGCTCGACGTTGCGCCGCTGCGCGTCGTTGAACGGGATCTGTGCGACGAGGCGCCGCGCCTCGGACGGGTCGTCGTTCTCGACGGCCGCCTCGAGATGCTCGCGCAGCGGCGTCGGCTGCCGGAGCTGGCGCCGCAGCCAGCGGAGGAGTGACACATGCGATGCGTCCACATGGGCGGTGACGGGATCGAACCGCCGACCCCCTGCTTGTAAGGCAGGTGCTCTCCCAGCTGAGCTAACCGCCCGGGCTGGTAGACACGGTAGTGCATGCAGGAGCTCGAGCACCTTCGCGCGATCCGCGCCACGCTGCCCGACACGACGGAGCGGCTGAGCCACGGCGCGCCGTCGTTCTTCTACCGCGACAAGAAGTGCTTCCTCATGTTCATGGACAACCACCACGGCGACGGGCGCCTCGCGATCTGGTGCGCCGCGCCGCCGGGCCAGCAGGAGCTGCTCGTCGGGGCGGATCCGGCGAAGTTCTTCCGGCCGCCCTACGTCGGGCACCGGGGCTGGCTCGGCGTCGAGCTGCGCGCGGTCGCCGACTGGGACGAGGTCGCCGGCATCGTCGAGGACGCGTACGCGACGGTGAGCGGCACGTGATCGAGACCGAGCGCCTGCGCCTCGAGCCGCTCTCGCGCGCACATCTCGAGCCGTGGACGCGCTTCATGCTCGACGGCGAGGCGCGCGCCGGCCTGCACACGCCCGATCCGGCCGACAGCGCCGACGCGGCAGCTGCGGGCCTCGACCGCTTCGTCGAGGTCGGCGAGATGTACGCGCTCGTCGTCAGGGACACCGGCGACGTCGCCGGCTTCAGCGGCTTCGTGCCGAGGCAGCTCGAATGGGGCGACGAGCTCGAGCTCGGCTGGATGGTCATGCTCGACCAGCGCCGCCGCGGCTACGCGACCGAGGCGGCGAGAGCGCTGCGGGCGAGCCGCACCGGCCGCGTCATCTCGCTGATCCGCGAGGACAATCCGGCGTCGCAGGGTGTCGCCGCAGGCATCGGCGCCGAGCGGGAGCGCGTCTTCGAGTACTGGGGCTACGAGACCGGCGTCTGGGTCTCACAGAACGACACAGCGACGCGTTCCATGTCGTGATGGCCGCAGCACGCACCGTCGTCGACTCGCCGATCGGCCCGCTCGGGCTCGTCGCCACCGACGCCGCGCTCACCGGCGTGTCCTTCGACGGCGCGCGGATCACGCCCGAGGGCCGCTCGCCCGTCCTCGACGAGGCGGCGCGCCAGCTCGGCGAGTACTTCGCCGGCGAGCGGATCGACTTCGACCTGCCGCTCGAGCTGCACGGCACCGACTTCCAGCGGACGTGCTGGCTCGCGCTCGCGACGATCCCGTACGGCCAGACGGTCAGCTACGGCGAGCAGGCGCGCCGGCTCGGCCTCGGGCCGGACTCGGCGCGTGCGGTCGGTGCCGCGAACGGGCAGAACCCGATCCCGATCGTGCTCCCGTGCCACCGCGTGATCGGCGCCGACGGCTCGCTGACCGGCTTCGGCGGCGGCCTGCCGACGAAGCGGTTCCTGCTCGAGCACGAAGGCGCGCTCCTCCCGCTCGGCTAGCGCACGATCGCGTCGAGCTCGACTTCGACGAGAGCGCCCTCGGGGATGAGCCGGCCGACGTAGTACGTGGTGTTCGCAGGCGGCGTGTGCTCGAACGTCTCGCGGTGTGCGCGCACGGCGTCCCGCCAGTCGCAGTCGGGTGCGAGGAGGAGACGTGTGCGGATCACGTCGGCCGCCTCTGCGCCGAGCTCGTGCGCGGCAGCGAGAGCCCGCTCGAGCGCGACGCGCGTCTGCCGATAGGCATCGCCGCGGTGCAGCGCGACGCTGTCCTCGAGCGCTGCGGTCGCGCTGACCGCGACGAACGATCCGTTGCGCACCGCCCGCGAGTAGGCCGCGACGGCGCCGAAGCCGCCGGTGTCGGGAAGGCGCTCGCTCACCCCGTCACTGTTCGTCAGATGACCTGGACTTCCGCTTCCACCGTCGGCGACGCGAGTCGCGCGACGCCGACGGACGACGCCCAGCCGGGCTCCGGCCCGCCCGTGACGGCGGCGGCGATCCGCTCTCCGACGACCGGCGCGACCATGAAGCCGTGGCCGCTGAACCCGGCGGCGACCCAGAGGCCGCGCTCGAGCTCGTCGACGATGGGTTGACCGTCCGGTGTCATGTCGTAATAACCGGACGCGATGATCGGGAGCGAGACGTATTCGAGAATCGGGACGACGTCGGCGACGGTCTGGCGAATCCGTCGCCGCCACTCGGCCTGGTTCCCGTCCGGATCGCCCGCAGCATGGAGGTCGCTGGCGAGCACACGACCGTCGGCGAGATGCTTGGCGGCGAGCCCGAGATCGACGGCGATGAACAACGGTTCGATCAGTCGTTCCCTGATGTGCTCGCTGTAGAAGAGGTGTCTTGCCTCTCGGACGATCGGAAGCGCGTGGCCGACCGGTCGAAGGAGCGCCGCGGAGTCGGCGCCGGCCGCGACGACGACGAGGTCGCTCGTGCGCGTCGAACCGTCGGCGAGGCGGAGGGACCAGCCGTCTCCGTCGCGCTCGATCCCGCGGACGTCCGCCAGGGTGATCCGCCCGCCGCTGCGCCGGACGAGCTCGGCGAAGGCTTCGACGACGGCCTGGGGCCGGTCGAAGTAGCCGTCTTCGCTGCAGTACGCGGCACCGGCGACGCGATCGCGATTCAGTGAGGGCACGAGCTCGGCCGCCTCGTCGGCGGTGAGGAGCTGCGACGGGACGCCGGCCGCGTGCTGCACGGCGATGTTCCGTGCGAGCTGCGCGAGCGTGGCGTCTTCCGTCGCGGCGAACACGTAGCCGCACTGCTCGAGCTGCGCCTGCGCGCGCGTCTCGTACCGTGCCGGGAAGTCGCGGTAGAACCGGAACGAGTCACGCGCCATCTGACAATTGGCAGTGGTTCCCCATTGCTGCCGGACGCCGCCGGGCTGCACGCCGGACGCGCCGGCACCGATGCCGACGCGCTCCAGCACGTCGACGGCGATTCCGGCGTCGAGAAGATGCAACGCGACGGCAAGACCTGTAACGCCGCCGCCGATCACGGTGCAAGTCGTCGTGGCAGCGCGTGTGCGATCGCCCTTGCTTCCCATCCTCCCCGACACTATATTCGACACCCTGTTCAAGATGTTGAACAGCGCAAGTCGTGGTCGAGCGTCTCGATACGCGTCGGCGGCTCGCGTCCTGTCCTCTGCTGCAGGAAGGGGTGTGCGTATGTCTCCCACCCGCTCGAACCCCCGGCGCCGTGTTGCGCGTGCTGCTGTGGGGCTTGCGCTCGTTGGGCTCGTCACGACGGCGGTCGCGAGTGCCGCAGGAGCGCGGACGACGAGCGCCCAGACGGCGGGCGTCCTCCGGATCGCCGTCACCGAGCCGCCGAACTCGTTCGATCCGGCGATCCTCTCCGACAACCGGTCGATCGAGCTCGCACAGAACGTCTTCGACGGTCTCGTCGACGTGAACAACCAGATGAAGGTCGTCCCCGCGATCGCGACCGGCTGGAAGGTGACCGGCGGCGGCAAGATCTACACGTTCGCCTTGCGTCACAACGTGCGCTTCCAGGACGGCGCGCCCGTCGTCGCGCAGGACTTCGTCGACGAGTTCAACCGTGCGCTCGCGCCGTCGACTGCAAGTCCCGACAGCTTCTTCCTGGGCGACATCGCGGGCGCCGACGCAGTCACCAAGGGCAAGGCGAAGACGGCGAGCGGTCTGAAGGCGATCGGCAAGTACACCCTGCGGGTCACGCTCTCGCACCCCGCCGGCTACTTCCCGTCGCTCGTCAGCCGGTGGCCCGCATGGGTCGTCGATCCGAAGGCAGTCGCCAAAAGCCCGAAGAACTGGGCGGTCGCAGGCTCGAAGGCGGGCACCGGCCCGTTCGTCCTTTCGAAAGAGGTCGGCAACACCGAGTACACGTTCACGGCGAACCCGAGCTACTTCGGCGGCAAGCCGAAGCTCAGCAAGGTGGAGGTGACCGTGCTCCCGTCGTCTGCCGCAGCGGTTGCGCGCTACCAGGCCGGCGACTTCGACGCGGTCGTCAACCTCGACTCGGCGGCCGTCCAGGTCGTCAACTCGAACTCGACGCTGAAGTCGCAGTTCCACTCGCTGCCGCTGCTTCGCACGGTCTGGCTCGGCATGGCCAACGACAAGCCGCCGTTCAACAACCTGAAGGTGCGGCAGGCGTTCAACCACGCGATCGACCGGACGTCGCTGATCAAGATCGCCGCTGCGAACCAGGCGACCGCGGGCTCGGGCTGGCTGCCGCCGGGGCTGCCGGGCAGCATCGCGAAGACGACGAAGCCGTACTCGTACGACCCCTCGCTCGCGAAGCAGCTCCTCTCCCAGGCCGGGTACCCGAACGGCCAGGGCTTCCCGTCGATCGACCTCTACTACACCCTCGGGACGGGCGAGTACGAGCAGGCGTTCGAGTTCATCCAGAATCAGCTGCAGCAGAACCTCGGCATCAAGATCGGGCTGAAGCCGATGCCCGCGAACGGGTTCAACTCGATGATGGGCGACGCAGCACAGCGGCCGCTCTTCTGGGCGTACTCGTTCGGGCTCGACTACCCGGACGCCCAGGAGCAGACCACGTATCTCGGCATCACGGGCGCCGGATACAACTTCGAGAACTTCTCGAACTCGCAGTACGACTCGCTCGTCAACCAGGCGAACGCGAGCCCGAACCAGGCGAAGCGCGCCTCGCTGTACGCGGCGTCGGAGAAGCTCCGCTACAACCAGGCCGTCGACGTCGTTCTGTACTACCCGGACACGACGTGGCTCGTGAAGCCCTACGTACACGGCTTCGGCGAGTCGCCGCTCTACACCAAGAAGTGGATCGGCGTCTCGGTCGGCAAGTAGGAGTCGGTTCGCCGGGAGGCTTGCGCGCGACGCGGCGCGCGAGCCTCCCGTGACCAAGGAGCGCGGTTGGCCACGTACCTCATCAGACGAACGCTCGCGCTGATCCCGATCTGGATCGGCGTGTCGTTCATCGCGTTCCTGCTCGTGCACGCGATCCCCGGCGGCCCCTTCGACACGGGCGCGATCCGCTCGCGGCAGGCGACGGAGAACCTCGTCCATCTCTACCACCTCGACAAGCCGCTGCTCGAGCAGTACGTGCTCTACATCTGGCAGGTCCTGCACGGGAATCTCGGCGAGTCGATGGTGAGCCGCGGTCTCAGCGTCACCGACGTCATCCGGGGCCGCTTCCCGACCTCCGCCGAGCTGGGCGCGGCTGCGCTCGCCGTCTCGCTCGCCGTCGGCGTCCTCGCCGGCATCGTCGCAGCCGTGCGACGCAACGGCTGGCTCGACCACGCGGTGATGTTGACCGCCACGATCGGCTACGCGATCCCGAACTTCGTCTTCGCGCTGATCCTCATCCTCGTGTTCGGGCTCTCGCTGCACCTCCTGCCGCTCGGCGGCTGGGGGTCGCTCAGCGACGTCCCGCTCCCGGCGATCGCGCTCGGTCTCCCCTGGGCCGGGCTCGTCGCTCGCATGACGCGCGCGACGATGATCGACGCGCTCAGCCGCGACTACATGCGGACGGCATATGCCAAGGGGCTGTCGCCGATCGCGGCGACGCTGCGGCACGGCTTTCGCAACGCGCTCATTCCACTCACGACGCTCGTGGCGCTCCTCGCGGCGGAGGTGATCACGGGCAGCCTGATCATCGAGAACATCTTCGGCATCCCCGGGATCGGCCACTACATGGTCGACAGCATCCTCGGCGCGGACTACACGATGACGCTCGGCTTCGTCATCTTCTACGCGACGACGATCTTCGTCGCGAACTTCCTCGTCGACGTGAGCTACGGCTGGATCGACCCGAGGATCCGCGTCGAGTGAGGGGCGAACGGTGATCACGCCGGCGGAGACGCCCGTCGACATCGCGGTCACGGGTGGCGTCGTGACCGCAGCGCGGCGCTCGCCGACGCGCAACGCATGGCGCCGCCTGCGCCG
>JBEQUF010000097.1:0-3380 GCA_040349295.1 Actinomycetota bacterium
GGTCCGGCTCGGCGTCGGCCGCCCCGGGCGGTGCCGGGATCCCGGGAATTCGTTCTTTGGCGCGATCCGCCTGCCCGCGCCGCCACGGCCGGGCGCGCCCTCGAACCGGTGTCTGGCACCAGGGACCTGGCCGAAGAGGACCGTCCGGTCCGGCAGCGAAGCTACGATTGCAAGCAATGGACGTCCTCGTTCTCATCGACAAGCTCGACGACCTCGTGCACAACGCGAAGGCCGTCACGCTCACCGACCAGGTTCGCATCGACCGCGAGGAGATCTACGACATCCTCGACCAGATGCGCGCGACGATCCCGGAAGAGATCAAGCAGGCGCGCTGGATCGTCAAGGAGCGCCAGGAGATGCTCGCCGAGGCGAAGCGCGAGGTCGACCGGCTGCTCGCCGAGGCGCGCGAGCAGGCGGTGCGCGAGGCGTCGCAGACCGAGATCGTAAAGATCGCCGAGCGGCAGGCGCAGGACATCGTCGACGACGCGCAGCGCGCGGCACGCGAGGCACGGCTCGAGATGGAGGACTGGGCCGACTCGATGCTCGCGTCGCTCGAGGTCAACCTCGACCGCTTCCTCGTCGCGGTGCGCCGCGGCCGCGAGCGGCTGCACGAGCGCTCGCAGGAGAGCGTCGTCGCCGGCGTCGGCCTGGGCGACAACGGCTCCATCGACGATCTCGGCTACTAAGTCGCGCCGCCGTGCGGCGCACGGTCATCGAGTGGATCGTCACGCTTGCCGTCGCCGCGGTCGTCGTGCTCGCCATCGAAGCGGAGGTCGCGCAGCCGTTCCGCGTGCCGACCGGCTCGATGGAGCCGACGCTGCAGTGCGCCAAGCCGGGTGAGGGCTGTACCGGCAGGCTCAACGACCGGGTCATCGTCGCGAAGATCGTCTACCGCTTCCGCAATCCGCACCGCCAGGAGATCGCCGTCTTCCACGCGCCACCGGAGGCGAAGGCCAAGTGCGACGAGGGCGGCACGTTCCTCAAGCGCGTGATCGGGCTGCCAGGCGAGCAGGTCAGCGAGAAGGACGGCTTCTTCTACGTCGACGGGAAGAAGCTGAAGGAGCCGTACCTGTCGTTCTACCAGCGCGACTCGATCACCCACACGTGGCCCCGCGACGGCGCAGATCAGTACTTCGTGATGGGCGACAACCGCCTCGCCTCGTGCGACTCGCGCACGTGGGGCACGGTGCCGCGCAGCGCGTTCATCGGTCCGGTGGTGGCGACGTACTGGCCGCCGAACCGGTGGACAATTCGATGAACGCGTTCGCGGCCGCGCTCTTGTAGCGGTCGCGGTGCCACACGATCGCGAGGTGGCGCGCCGGGATGCGCGATCCGAACGGCAGCGCAACGTACGCCGGGTTGCGCGGGTTGACGACGAGCTGCGGCACGACCGCGTAGCCGAGGCCTTCGGCGACGAGGCCGATCACGGTGCCGTTGTCGTCGCTGCGGAAGACGACGTTGAGGTCGGGGACGCGGCCGCGCAGATAGGTCTCGGGCATGCCCTCCTGGCGCCAGCCGACGATCGGCACGCCGGCGAGCTCGCGCAGCGGCGGCGCCGAGTCCCGTACGGCGAGCGGGTCGCCCGCCGGGACGACGAGCACGTACGGGTCGCGCAGCACCTCCTCCGACTCGAACGGCCCCTCCGGCAGCGGCAAGTCGGCGAACGTCAGGTCGAGCTCGCCGTGCTCGAGCAGGCGAAGGAGGTCCTCGGCGGCCGTCTCCTCGCGCACCTGCACCTCGACGCGCGGGAACGCCTCGCGGAACCGGCGCAGCAGCCCGGGGAGGATGCGGGCGCCGACGCTCTGGAGGATGCCGACGCGCAGCGTGCCGGCGGCGCCCTCCTCGAGGGCGGCGATGTCGGCTTCGGCCGCGTCCAGGCGCGCGACGATCGCGTCGGCGTGCCGTAGGAGAAGCGTCCCGGCCTCGGTCAGCGCCACCGGCCGGGGCCCGCCGGGCCGCTCGACGAGCTTGGCGCCGGTCGCACGCTCGAGGGCGGCGATCTGCTGGCTGATCGCCGACTGCGTGTACCCGAGCTCCCGGGCCGCGGCGACGAACGACCGCGTCCGGCCGATCGCCTCGAGGGCGGCGAGGTGGCGGAGCTCAACATTACGAAAATTCATCAATACCAATCATAACTGGATTTGTACTGATAGACCGGCGTGCCGATCATGAATGACGTGAAGTTGCTCGGCGCACTCTTCGTCGTCTACGTCGTCTGGGGATCGACGTACCTCGCGATCGAGGTCGCGGACCGGTCGCTGCCGCCGTTCCTGATGCTGGCCGCGCGCTTCCTGATCGCCGGCGCGGTGCTCTACGGCTGGGCCCGACGGCGCGGGGCGCCGAGGCCGACCGCGCGCGAGTGGCGCTCGACGGCCCTCGTCGGCTTCGCCCTGCTCGTGCTCGACACGGGCGGCGTCGCCTGGGCCGAGCAGCGGGTCGCCTCGGGCACGGCGGCGCTCATCGTCGCCTCGGTGCCGCTCTTCATCGCCATCCTCGACCGGATCTGCTTCGGCGAGCGGATGCCCGTGGCCGGGATCCTCGTCGGCCTCTTCGGCGTCGCCCTGCTCGTCGGGCCGTCCGGCCACGTCGACGCGATCGGCGGCCTCGTGCTCCTCTTCGCCTCGTTCACCTGGGCCGCGGGCTCCGCCTACGCGCGCGTCGCGACGCTGCCGTCGAACACCCTCCTGTCGGCGGCGATGCAGATGCTCACCGCGGGCGCGGCGCTGACGGTCGTCGGCGTCGCCGGCGGCGAACGGCCCACGACGCCTTCGGTCGCGTCCCTCGGCGCCTTCGCCTTCCTCGTCGTCTTCGGGTCGCTCGTCGCCTTCACGGCGTACGGCTGGCTGCTCCGCAACGCGCCGTCGCCGCTCGTCTCCACCTACGCGTACGTGAACCCGGCCGTGGCCGTCCTCCTCGGCTGGCTGTTCGTCGGCGAGCACGTCGGGCCGCGCGAGATCGTCGCCGGCGCGATCGTCCTCGCGTCCGTCGGCCTGCTGGCCGTGCGCCACGAGCGCCGCGCCGTCCCGGAGCCGACGGCCGAGGCGCTGCAGCCGTACATCCGGCACCAGGAGGCGCAGGTCTCCGAGTTCCGCGGCGCCCCGCGGCTGCACGAGCTGCCCCGCCTCGCGGCATAGTGGGAGCGTGACCCAGTTCAACCTCCGCCAGGCGCGCCTGCGGAGCGGGGAGGAGCTCGAGGAGGACGTCGACGTCGAGCTCGAGCCGCTCACGCTCGGCGGGCAGGAGTACCTCCCGGACCCGCCGACGGTGCGCGCGCACCTGCGCGTCCAGAAGGCGAGCACCGGCACGGTCTACGAGCTCGGCTTCCGCGTCGGTCTGACCGGGCCGTGCTTCCGCTGCCTGCGCGACACGCACATCGAGGA
>JBEQUF010000103.1:0-17472 GCA_040349295.1 Actinomycetota bacterium
CAAGGGGCAGGTCATCCCCGGCTGGGATCAGGGCGTCGCGGGCATGAAGGTCGGCGGACGCCGGCAGCTGACGATCCCGTCCGCGCTCGCGTACGGCGCGCGCGGCGCCGGCGGCGTCATCCAGCCGCACGAGCCGCTCATCTTCGTCGTCGACCTGCTGGCGGTCGATTGATGCAGGAGGTGCGTCCGGGCATCTGGCACTGGCAGGCGGTGCATCCGGACTGGCGGGAGGACGAGAAATGGGACCAGCGCGTCTCGTCCTACGCGATCGAGCTCGGCGACGAGCTCCTGCTCTTCGATCCGCTCGGTGTGCCCGACGAGCTGCGCGAGCGGGCGACGGCCGTCGTGCTCACCGCGCCGTACCACGAGCGCGACGCGCGGTCGCTCGGCCTGCCCGTCCACACGCCGCCGGCGGACACGTGGCAGGACTGGGTCGAGAAGTTCAAGGTCGATCCCGACCGTGTGCGCGGCATGGAGAGCGACGACCTCGCGTGGCTCCGCGCCGGCGAGGGCGAAGGGCACTTCCACGGGCCGGGCGACTGGCCGTTCGGCATCCGCGCCTATCCCGGACGCGAGGACAACGACCTCGTCCTCTGGCTGCCGGCGCTGAACGTGCTGGTGTCCGGCGACTCGCTGTCGGACTTCGACGGCAGCGGCCTCGACATCCACCTCGGCGGCCGCACGCACGTGACGAAGGCCGACGTCGTCGAGCGCCTCCGCCCGCTGCTCGACCTGCCGGTCGAGCTCGTTCTGCCGGCGCACGGCCTGCCGACCGACCGGTCGGAGCTCGAGCGCGTGCTTGCTTGACCGACCAGCGCCGGGGCCGCCTCTTCGTCACGCTCGCCGCCGTCGCCTGGTCGACCGCGGGCGTCCTGCAGCGCGAGCTCTCGGTCGACGTCGGCTCCCAGATCGCGGGCCGCGCGCTCTTCGCCTTCCTCGGCCTCCTCGTCTACGTCGCGCTGACCGAGCGCCGCCGCTCGCTGCGGGCGTTCGTCGAGATCGGCCGAGGCGGCCTCCTCGTGGTGGCGATGCTCGCGATCTCGTCGGCGTCGTTCTTCGTCGCGCTGAACCACGCCTCGGTCGCGAGCGTCCTCTTCATGCAGGCGCTGGCGCCGATCCTCGCCGCCGGCCTCGGCACGTTCCTCGGCGACCCGGTGCACCGGCGCACGTGGCTCGCGATGGCGGTCGCGGTCGCCGGCGTCGCCGTGATGGTCGGCGGCCCGGGCAGCCCCGGTGCGCTCGGGCTCGTGCTCTCCTTCGCGATGACGCTCTCGTTCGCCGCCGCGCTCGTCGCGACGCGCCATCATCGCGAGGTGTCGATGGCGCCGGCGACGTGCCTCTCGCAGCTGCTCGTGCTCGTCTGCGCCGCGCCGTTCGCGCATCCGTCGACGGCAGGCGGCCGCGACCTGGTGCTCCTCGCGACGCTCGGCATCGCCCAGATCGGGCTCGGCTTCGTGCTCCTGACGATCGGCGCGCGCCTCATCCCGGCGGGCGAGGTGGCGCTGCTGACGCTGCTCGAGATCGTCCTCGGGCCGCTCTGGGTCTGGCTCGCGCTCTCCGAGCGGCCCTCGACGGCGACGCTCGTCGGCGGGGCGGTCGTCCTCGGCGCCGTCCTCGTCGAGAGCGGCCGCGACGTGCCCGCGATCGCGTAGCCGCGGAGGCGCGGAGCGAGCTCGAGCGGCGCGGCGACAGCGAGCAACCTGGTTGCCGGCCATGTCCGGCAACCAGGTTGCTGGACATGGCCCTAGAGGTAGCCGAACGCTCTGACGAGGAAGTAGGCCGCCGGGGCGGCGAAGAGCAGGGCGTCCACTCGGTCGAGGACGCCGCCGTGGCCGCCGAGGAGGCGGCCGGTGTCCTTCACCTGCATGTCGCGCTTGAGCATCGACTCGAAGAGGTCGCCGGCGACGGCGACGAGCACGACCACGACGCCGAGGACGACCGCCTCCCAGATCGCGAGGTAGTGGTCGCGATCCTGGTACAGCGCGACGAAGGCGACGAAGATCCCGAACAGGCAGCCGACGACGAACCCCTCCCACGTCTTCCCGGGCGAGAGCGTCGACGCCATCTTGTGCCGGCCGAACAGGCGCCCGCCGAAGTACGCGAACGTGTCGGCCGCGAAGACGACGAGCAGCAGCGTGAACGAGATCAGCTGCGGCTCGGTGTGCAGGCGGCGCAACAGGATGATCGAGCCGAGGCCGAAGCCGATCCAGGCGGCACCCATGACGGTGACGCCGATCGCCGCCGTCGCCGGCGGCCGGGTCTTCGCCATCGTGTTGAGGATGAACGCGAGCAGGAAGCAGGTCAGGAAGCCGCCGAGCATCCACACGACGCGCCCGCGCTCGGCGCCGAGCTCCGCGAGCAGCACGCCGACGTAGACGGCCGGCGCGAGCGGCGCCAGCGGGCGCGCCATCGTCACGAACTCGTGCACGGCGACAACCGACCCGATCGCGATCAGGGCGAAGAGCCACCAGCCGCCCGCCCACACCGCGCCGAGCACCACAGGCAGGCCGACGACCGCGACCAGCACACGATTGATGAAATTGCTCATCGTCCGCCGAATCTACGGCGGCGGCCCGCGTAATCCTCGATCGCGGCGCGGAACTCGTCCGGGCCGAAGTCCGGCCACAGCGTCTCGGTGAAGACGTACTCCGAGTACGCGCTCTGCCACAACAGGAAGTTCGACAGGCGGAGCTCGCCCGACGTGCGGATGATCAGATCGGGGTCGGGCATCTCCGGCGCATAGAGGAACTGTGCGAACGAGTCCTCGTCGAGCTCGACGCCGGACTTTGCGGCACGGCGTGCAGCCTCGACGATCTCCGCGCGGCCGCCGTAGTCGAACGCGATCCAGAGGTGCATCACCCCCTCCTGCTCGGTCGCCTGCTCGAGCTCCTCCATCTTCGCGAGCAGGAAGTCGGGCGCCCGGTCGCGGCGGCCGACGAACTGCGTGTGCACGCCTTCGTCGGCGAGACCGACGAGCTCGCGGTCGACCGTCTCGGCGAAGATCTCCATCAGGGCGGCGACCTCGTCCGGCGAGCGCGTCCAGTTCTCGGTCGAGAACGCGTAGACGGCGAGCGAGCCGACGCCGAGATCCTTCGCCGTCTTGACGATCGGGTGCAGCGCCCGTGCACCGGCGCGGTGCCCCTCGGCGACGTCGACGCCGTGCGCCTCCGCCCAGCGGCCGTTGCCGTCCATGACGATCGCGACGGCGCGCGGTACCTCGATCGACGGCAGCGTGGACGCCAACTAGACCTCCATCACCTCGGCCTCTTTGTGCTTCAGGAGGTCGTCGATGTGCTTCGTGTGCTCGTCGGTGATCTTCTGGACGCGCTCCTCGGCACGATGCTCGTCGTCGGCTCCGACCTCGCCCTTGTCGACGAGATCCTTCAGCCCCTTCATCGCGTCGCGCCGGATCTCGCGCACGGCGACCTTGTGCTCCTCGGCGAGGTTCCGCACCACTTTCACGAGCTCCTTGCGCCGCTCCTCCGTGAGCTGCGGGATCGGCAGGCGGACGATCTTGCCGTCGTTCGACGGCGTCAGCCCGAGATCGGACTCCTGGATCGCCTTCTCGATCGCCCGGATCGAGCTCGGGTCGAACGGCTGGATCGACAGCATCCGCGCGTCCGGGACGCTGATCGTCGCCAGCTGCTTGAGCGGCGTCGGCGTGCCGTAGTACTCGACCTCGATGCGGTCGAGGAGCGCCGCGGACGCGCGCCCGGTGCGCACCGTCCCGAATTCGGTGCGCGCGTGCTCGACCGACTTCTGCATGCGCGTCTGCGCATCGTTCATCAGCTCGTCGACGGTTGCCATGTGTTCTGCCCTCCTACGGTGTCTCGATGACGGTGCCGATCTCGTCGCC
Organism: Actinomycetota bacterium; assembly: GCA_040349295.1. GTDB lineage: Bacteria > Actinomycetota > Thermoleophilia > Gaiellales > Gaiellaceae > Palsa-739. The sequence continues at coordinate 3,857 of JBEQUF010000103.1, forward strand.
GGCGATCACACGGGCGATGTTGCCCTCGGCGAGCTCGAACACGTGGATCGTGAGCTTGTTGTCCATGCAGAGCGAGAGCGCCGTCGTGTCCATGACCTTCAATCCGCGCTCGATCGCCTCGAGGTGCGTGAGCCGCGGCAGGAACGTCGCCTCCGGATCCTGGCGGGGATCGCCGTCGTAGACGCCTTCGACGCCGTTCTTCGCCATCAGGATCGCATCCGCCCCGATCTCGAGCGCGCGCAGCGCGGCGGCCGTGTCGGTCGTGAAGTACGGGTTGCCGGTCCCGGCGGCGAAGATCACCACGCGGCCCTTCTGCAGGTGGTCGATCGCCTTCCGCCGGACGTAGGGCTCGGCCACCTCCTCCGACGCGAGCGCCGACTGGACGCGCGCCTCGACGCCCTCGTGCTCGAGGATGTCCTGCAGGGCGAGCGCGTTGAGCATCGTCGCCAGCATCCCCGAGTAGTCCGCCGCGACTCGGTCCATCCCTTCCGCGACCCCTTCGAGGCCGCGGAAGAAGTTGCCGCCGCCGACGACGATCGCGATCTCGGGGCAGTGCTCGCGGACCGCCGCGAGCTCGTGCGCGATGGCCCGCGCGACCGGGACGTCGATCCCGAAGTCGCGCGAGCCCATCAACGCCTCACCCGAGAGCTTCAGCAGCACTCGGCGGAACCCGGTCATCAGTTGGCGACGCTGATGCGCGCGAAGTCGACGACCTCGGCGCCTGCTTCCGTCAGCGCCTGCGCGACCGTCTTGGAGGAGTCGTGCACCCACTCCTGGTCGACGAGCACGTTCGCCTGGAAGAAGCGCTTGTTCAGCATCCCCTCGACGATCTTCTCGCGCGCCTGCTCGGGCTTCGACTGCACCTCGTCGGAGTTGGCGAAGATCTCGCGCTCGCGTGCGACGTCCTCCTCCGGGACGGCGTCGCGCGAGACGTACAGCGGCCGGAGCGCCGCGACGTGCATCGCGACCTTGCGGCCGAGGTCCTCGTCGCCGCCGCGGAGCAGCACGAGCACACCGAGCTTGTTCGCCGGCGGATGCGCGTACCCGGCGATCAGCTCGCCGTCGCCCGCCTTGAACTGCGCCGCCTCGACGACGACGATGTTCTCGCCGAGCTTGCCCGAGAGCTGCTGCCGCTCCTCCTCGAGCTGCGCCACCGAGTCGACGCCGGCGGACTCGACGGTCTCGAGCACCTTCTTCGCGAACGTCTGGAACTCGTCGTTCTTGGAGACCGGCTCCGTCTCGCAGCCGACGCCGACCATCGTTCCCTTGTCGCCGTCGATGCGGTAGCCGACGAGGCCTTCCTTCGTCTCGCGGTCGGCACGCTTGGCGGCCTGCGCCATGCCGCGCTCGCGCAGCCAGACCTTGGCGGCCTCGAAGTCGCCGTCGGTCTCCTGGAGCGCGCGCTTCGCGTCCATCATCGGCGCGTCGGTCTCGGCGCGCAGCTGCATGACGAGCTTCGCGGGGATGTCAGCCATTGCTCTCCGTCTCCTCCGTGGTCTCGGCCGGCGTCTCCTCCACCGCGGGCGCCTCCTCGGCGGCTGGCGCCTCCTCCGCGACCGGCTCCGGCTGCTTCCGCTCCATCTCCTTCGGCGTCACCTTCTGCTTGCCGGCCTCGATGGCGTCGGCGAGCACGCGCGTCACGAGGGCGCACGAGCGGATCGCGTCGTCGTTGCCCGGGATGACGTAGTCGGCCTCGTCGGGGTCGGCGTTCGTGTCGACGAGCGCGATCACCGGCATGTTCAGGCGGCGCGCCTCGCGGACTGCGAGCGACTCCTTCTTCAGGTCGATGATGAAGACGGCGTCCGGCTGGCGGCGCAGGTCGGCGACACCGCCGAGGTTCGCCTCGAGCTTCTCGAGCTCGGCCGCCATCGAGATGCGCTCCTTCGCCGGCAGGAGGTCCATCTGACCTTCGTCGCGCAGGCGCCGCATCTCGTGCAGCCGCTCGATGCGCGACGACATCGTGCGCCAGTTCGTGAGCAGGCCGCCGAGCCAGCGGTGGTTGACGTACGGCATGCCGACGCGCTTCGCCTCGTTCTCGACGGCGTCCTGCGCCTGCTTCTTCGTGCCGACGAACAGCACGGTGCCGTTCCGCTCGGCGAGGTTGCGGACGAACTGCGCGGCCTCGTCGAGGCGCTCGCTCGTCTGCGTCAGATCGATGATGTAGATGCCGGACCGCTCGGTGAAGATGAAGCGGCGCATCTTTGGGTTCCAGCGCCGCGTCTGGTGGCCGAAGTGCACCCCGGCCTCCAGCAGCTCGCGCATCGAGGCGACTGCCATGTGTGGATCTCCTTGGTTGAGTTGGTGCTGCACCGGCGGGGCGTTGGCGCACTCGCGTCAGACGCGAGCACCTGCGCCTCGGCTGGATCCGCCGGGTCGAGGGCTTTCCGGACGCCTACAGGGTAGCGGCTCGGAACCGCTCCCACGCCCTCCGCCGAGCGACTGCGCGAACCACCTTCAGGCGGGCAGCGCGGCGGCGAGATCCGGCGGCAGCGGCGAGGTGACGTCCACCTGCTCGCCGGTGAACGGGTGCTCGAAGACGAGCCGCGTCGCATGGAGGAACTGCCGCTCGAGCCCGAGCACGCCGGGCTTCCCGTACGTCGGGTCGCCGGCGATCGGCAGGTCGATCGCGCCGAGGTGGACACGGATCTGGTGCGTGCGACCCGTCTCGAGCCGGACGCGCAGGAGCGTGTAGCCGTCGAACAGCTCCTCGATCTCGAAGTGCGTCACGGCGTCGCGCGGCGACGCGGTGTCGAGCGAGTGACGGAGGGCGTCGCCGCGGTCGCGGCCGATCGGCGCGTCGATCGTCCCGCGCCGCGAGCGTGGCCGCCCGACGACGAGCGCGAGATACTCGCGCGTCACCTCCCGGCGCCGGATCAGCTCCTGCAGACGGCGGTGCGCCTCCGGGGAGCGGGCGACGACCATCAGGCCGGACGTGTCGCGGTCGAGCCGATGGACGATGCCTGGACGCTCCTCGTCGCCGCCGTCGGCATCGAGCGCGAGCAGGCCGTGCACGAGCGTGCCGGTCGCGTGCCCGGCCGCCGGATGGACGACGAGCCCGGCGGGCTTGTCCACGACGAGCAGGTGCTCGTCCTCGTACGGCACGTCGAGGTCCATCGGCTCGGGCTCGAGCTCGCTCGGCCGCGGCGCCGGTGCGTCGTACTCGACCTCCTCCCCGCCTTCGAGCCGATGGCTCTTCGGCCGCACGCGGCCGTCGACCAGCACCGCGCCGTCGGCGATCAGCCGTTCCGCGACGGCACGCGACCCGACCTCCGGCAGCTCGGCGAGGAACCGGTCGAGCCGGATGCCGCCGTGCTCAGGAGGGACGCGACGGCGCACCACGGAACGGGCGCTGCCTCGGCTCGCGCTCCGCATGGAGCAGGGCGCCGAGCAGCACGGCGACGCCGATGACGATGAAGCTGTCGGCGAGGTTGAACGCCGGCCACCAGCGCAGGTCGATGAAGTCGGTGACGTGCCCGAGGCGGACGCGGTCGAAGAGATTCGAGCAGCTGCCGCCGATCACGAGGCCGAGCGCGACCGGCAGGACGGGGTGCCGGCCGCCGCTGCGATAGAAGAAGGACAGCATCCAGACGACCGCGACCGCCGTCAGCACGATCACGAGCGCCGTCGCCTGCGCGAAGAAGCCGAAGGCGATGCCGGAGTTCTGGACGTGCCGGATCCACAGCGGCCCGAGCACGTGGACGCCGTCGTCCAGGGTCAGCCGGCTCGCGACGATGTGCTTCGTCAGCTGGTCGGCCGCGACCGCGGCGAGCGCGATCGCCGTCAGCGCGAGCCACTGGCTCGCGTCCGCGCCGAGCTTCCGCTCGACGACCGAGATCGGCTGGAAGCCGTTGCTCACGCCCCGCCTTCCGCCTTTCGGGCGTCCTCGATGCAGAGCCTCGCCCACGGAACGGCTTCGAGCCGCTCTGCCGGGATCTCCTTGCCGCAGCCGCCGCAGGTGCCGTACGTGCCGTCGTCGATCCGTGCCAGTGCGGCGTCGATCTCGGCGAGCACGTGCTCTGCGTCCTGCTCGAGCCCGAAGTCGATCTCGCGGTTGAGCGTGTCCGACGCGAGATCGCCCATGTGGTTGTCCCCGTCGCTTGCGAGCTCGTCGCTCTCGTCCTCGAGCGACGACGCGTGCTCGCCGTGCAGGCGGTCGATGGCGCGCTTCACGCGCACTCGCTCGTCCTCGAGCAGCGTGCGGAAATGGTCGGTGTCGATGCTCATGCTCGCCTGTCCTTTCTCACGCGTTCGGGAACCGACGCGGAGCTGAGGCGCCGCTCGATCACCGTCGGCCCGACCCCGGTCAGCTCAACGATCTTGTCCCGCGCCGAATGGCCCGAAACGATCGAGACGGCGTCGCGCGGCACGGCGAGCGCCGACGCCAGCAGACGCACGACGGCGTCATTTGCGCGACCGTGCTCCGGGGGTTCGGTGACGCGCACCTTCCAGCCGTCGCCGTGCCTGCCGACGATCGCCGAGCGGCCGGCGCCCGGACTTACGCGCAGCCGCAAGCGCGTCGTGGTCGCGGTCATACCGAAAGTGTAGGGACGGACCTAGGCCGCTTCGGCTTCGTGCGCGTCGAGCTTGACGCCGTGCAGGGTGTCCTCCGCCTGTTCCACCACGGAGAGCGCGGCCCGGAGTCGTTCCTTCAGCAGCCGCGTCTCCAGCACGAGCCGCTCGTTCTCCGACAGCGCCCGCCGCTTCACCGCGCGGGCCTCGCTGTGCGCCTCGGCGAGAATCGTGTCGGCCTCGCGGCGCGCCTGCTCCTTCAGCTCGCTGGCCGCGCGTTCCGCCGAGATGAGCGTCGTGCGCAGCAGCGTCTCGAGCTCCTTGTACCGCACGAGGTCCGCCTCGAGCGACTCGACCTTGTCGGAGAGGTCGGCGCGCTCGCGCCAGACGTCCTCGAAGCTCGCCGCGATCTCGGCGAACAGCCGGTCGGTGTGCCCGCGGTCGTAGCCGCGCAGCCGCGACGGCGGCGCCAGGTGCCTGATCTCGACCGGTGTAAGTGCCATCTCTCGCCCTCCTTTAGACGGAGGGGGCCGGCTTCCTTCCTAGTGGAAGCGGCCGAGGATCGAGATCACGACCCGCGCCAGCACCCACAGGACGATCAGCGCGACCATCGGCGAGAGGTCGAGCGGCCCCATGCGCGGCAGGAGGCGCCGGAAGAGCCGGATGTACGGCTCGGAGACTTCGTAGAGGAACCGCTGGATGCGGTTCGCCCACGGCGAGTACGGCAGCCGGATCCAGCTCGTGATGATGTAGATCAGGATGACGAGCGTGTAGACGCCCGTGAACGCGCTGACGAAGCTCTGCGCAGAGGAGACTGCGTCCGCAAGTACCACGCGCTCGCTCCCCGCCGCCTACGCCTGGTTGAAGAAGCCCTCGCGCATGCGCGCGCGCTCCTCCGCCGACAGCTCGACGTTCCGCGGCGTCAGCAGGAACACCTTGTCGGCGATGCGCTGCATACCGCCGTCGAGCGCGTAGGTGAGGCCGCTGGCGAAGTCGATCAGGCGCTTCGACAGGTCCTGGTCGCTGCCCTGCAGGTTGAGGATGACCGGCACGCCGTCCTTGAACCGGTCGGCGATCTGCTGCGCGTCGTTGAAGCTCCGCGGCAGGATCAGGTGCACCTTGACGTTCGGCGAGGCGAGGCTCTCGACGCCGCGCAGACGGCGGGGCTCCGCGAGCTCCCGCTGCGCCGCCTGGCGCTGCTGCTGCGGCCGCAACACGCTCGTTCGCGCCGTCGCGGGCTCCGGGTCGGTCCAGTCGTCGAACTCCTCGCGGCGACGGCGCGGCGCCAGCCGGCGCACGTTCGGCCGGTCGGCGTAGGCACGCTGCAGCTCCTCGTCGGTGAGGTAGCCGTCCTCGTCCCAGTCCTCTTCCTCGGCGATGCCGAAGTAGACGAGAGTCTTGTTCCAGACGTCCGCGAACCCCATGCCGCCGGAATGGTACGGCACCGGCCGGAAAACCCCTGCTCCGTCGGGGCCGTCCGTCAAGCCGGACGACGGTCGCCGAAGAGCGTCGAGCCCACCCGCACGTAGGTCGCACCCTCGTCCGCGGCGACCCGGTAGTCCTGGCTCGTCCCCATCGACAGCTCGCGCAGGCCGTGCGCCTCGGCCAGCTCGCGGAGCCGCCGGAAGTAGGGCCGCGACGCCTCCGGATCGTCGGTCCACGGCGGCATGGTCATCAGCCCCCGCACGTCCGGATACCGCTCGAGGAAGGCCCCGAGCGCGTCGGGCGCGACCCCGGACTTCGTCGGCTCGCCGCTCAGGTTCACCTCGACGAGCGCCGGGATGCGGAGCTTGGCGGCCGCGGACTCGGACGAGAGCGAGTGGCAGAGCTCGCAGGTCTCGTTCACCGTCTGCGCCTTCCGCGACTGCAGATGCCCGATGAAGTGCCAGCGGAAGGCGCTTCCCCACCTCGCGTGCTTGGCGGCGAGATCCTGCGCCCGGTTCTCGCCGACCGCCTCCACCCCCGCCTCTGCGAGCACGCCGAGCTCGTCGACCGTGAGGTACTTCGTCGCGACGACGACCGTCACACCCCCGCCGACCTCCGCGCGCACGCGGTCGTACGCCTCGCGGACCGCCTCAGGCGACGTAGGCGATGACCCCCTGGCGGCCCGTCCGCCCGTGGTCGCGCCGGTGCGAGAAGAAGCGGTCCCCGTGGCAGAACGTGCAGAGGTCGCTCCGGTCGACGCGCTCGACACCGGCCGCGCGCAATGCGCGCTCGGCCGACGTCCAGAGGTCGAGCTTGCCGCCGGCGACGACGTCGTCGCCGAACGCCTCGCGGAACGGGTCGGCGACCTCCGCCCCCACCTCGTAGCAGCACGGACCGATGCTCGGCCCGATGGCCGCTGCGAGGTTGCGCGCGCCGAGCGCGCGCACGCCCGCCGCGACGATGCCTGCGAGGAGGCCTCGCCAGCCGGCGTGGAGGATCGCGACGGCAGGCGGCGCACCGACGCCGCGCGCGATCGCGATCGGCATGCAGTCCGCGGTCAGCAGGAGCATCGCCTCGCCCGGCTCGTCGCTCCACAGGCCGTCGCAGTGCTCGTAGACGGTGCCCGGCGTGACGATCCCGCGCGAGTCGGCGCGCGTCACGTTCGCCCCGTGCCGTTGCCATGCCATCGTCGCGCCGTCCGGATCGGCGCCGACCGCGTCGCACAGCCGCGCCCGGTTCTGCACGACACGCGCGGGGTCGTCCTCGGTGAGGATGCCGAGGTTGAGCGACGCGAACGGCCCTTCGCTCACGCCGCCGAGGCGCGTCGAGAACGCGACGCGATACGGGCCTGGCGCGTCCCAGTCGATCAGGTCGAGATCGGCCATCCAGCGAGTGTCGCACGTGTCCCGTCGTCCGGGCTCATCGATGCCGCGACGCGAGCTGCAGGAGCGTCTCCCGCTCGTTGCGCGACGGGTCCTCGACGACCTCCCGCAGCAGCTCGTGGAGGATGCGGCCGATCTCCGGCCCCGGGGCCATCCCGAGCTCGATGAGGTCGCTGCCGTCGATCGCGAGGTCGGCGAGACGGTGCGGCTGCGTGCGCTCGCGCTCGATCGTCTTGCGGAACCGGCGCACCGCCTCGACGTCGCTCGACACCGGCTCCGACTCCTCGGTGCGCTTGCCGAGGTAGTCGGCTTCCTTGTGGTCGACCAGCTGGAGCGCGAGCTCGTCGCCGTACCGCGACAGGAAGCGGCGCGCGCGGACGTCGTCGGCCTTCCCGACCTGGAACATGTGGTGCCGGACGATGCGGCAGACGCGCTCGCGCAGCGCGTTCGGATACCGCAGCCGGCGCATCGCCTCGCCGGCGAGCTCGGCGCCGACCTGCTCGTGGTTGCGGTCCGCGTAGCCGGGCTTCGCGTAGTAGTGGAGCCGGCCGTCCGTCCCGCGCCACGCGACATGCGGCTTGCCGAGATCGTGGAAGAGTGCCGCGAGCCGTACGGGCAGCGCGCGGCCGAGATCGGCTGTCGCCTGCACGACGGCGAAGGTGTGCTCGTCGACCGTCAGATCGTGGTAGCGGCTCTCCTGGTCGAAGCCGATTGCGCGCTCGAACTCCGGCAGCACCTCGACGAGCACGCCGGTGTCGCGCGCGATCCGCAGCGCCGCGCGCGGCTGCGAGCCGAGCAGGAGCTTCGACAGCTCGCCCATGCCGTCGGCGGCGAGCCCACCGCCGATCCGCTCGGCCGAGACGAGCCGCACCGAGGCCGCCTCCGCGCGCATCTGCTGCAGCGTCTCGTCGTCGAGCTCGAAGCCGAGCTGCGAAACGAAGCGCAGCGCCCGCACGAGGCGCAGCGGGTCCTCCGCGAAGCTGCGCTGGGAGACGGTGCGCAGGATGCGGCGCTCGAGATCCGTCCGGCCGTCGAGCGGATCGACGAGCTCGCCGGTCTCGAGCCGGCGCGCCATGGCGTTGACGGTGAAGTCGCGGCGGCGCATGTCGTCCTCGACGGACAGCGACGCGTCGGCGACGATCTCGAAGTCGTGGCGGCCGGGGCCGGTGCTCACCTCCTTCCGCGGCGGCGCGAACTCGATCCCGGCGCGGGCGTACGGACGCACCGACTGCTCGCGCGGGTGGAGCCGCACGCCGACGAGCCGATTCGCGACGACGAGGTCGTCGACGCGGCCGTGCGGCTCCAGCAATGCCCTCAGCTGCTCGGTGTCGACGCCCGGGACGAGGAAGTCAGCGTCCTTCGACTCGACGCCGAGCAGCTCGTCGCGGACGGCGCCGCCGACGACGTAGGCGTCGAGCTCGAGGGAGCGGACGTACTCCTCGAGCTTCGCCCTAGACGTGTGCGATCGCCTCGATCTCGACGAGCGCGCCGGACGGGAGCTTGGCCACCTCCACGGTCGACCGGGCCGGCGGCCGGTCGCCGACGTGCTGCGCGTAGACGGCGTTCATCCCCTGGAAGTCGTCGAGGTTCTGCAGGAAGACGGTCGTCTTCACGAGCCGGTCGAGCCCGGTCCCGGCCGCTTCGAGGATGGCGCGCAGGTTTGCGAGCACCTGCTCGGTCTGCTCCTCGATCGTCCCGCCCGAGAGCTCCTTGTCGCCGGGCTTCAGGGCGAGCTGGCCCGAGACGAACACGAAGTCGCCGGCGCGGATCGCCTGGGAGTACGGCGCACCCTGGAACGGCGCCGGCGCGGCCTCGGTGCGGACGACGGTCTTCTCGCTCATGCTCGTGCTCCTTCGGTCGCGCACGCCTGCGCGAGGGCGACGCCGAGCGCCTTGAAGATCGCCTCGAGCACGTGCTGGGTATCGGTGCCGTTCAAGAGCCTGACGTGCAACGTCACGGACGCCGCCTCGGCGAAGCGGTCGAGGAACCGACGGGCGACGTCGGTCCCGAGCCCGGCGACGCGCGCGCCGGTGAGGTCGACGTTCGTGACGACGAGCGGCTGCTCCGAGCGCTCGAGGACGACGCTGGCGAGGGCCTCCGAATCGGTCATCGAGGCGTAGCCGTAGCCGCGGCCGGCACGGATCAGGTCGCGCAGCGCGGCGCCGAGCGCCTTTCCCGCCTCGTCCGCCTCGGCCTCGCCGGTGCCCGGCTCGACCTCGAGCGCGATGGTCCACTCGGCATACCGCGCAAGGGTGTCGAGCAGGTGATCGAGCACGGGCAGGCCCGTCTCGACGTTCGAGGCGCCGGAGCGCGCCAAATCCAAATGAATTCCGCTGCGTCCAGCCGCCGCCATGGTCGTCGCGCAGGCTATCGCAGCACTCGGGACTGCTTGCAAAGACACGACGTGTGATTTCAAAAGATAGGCCGTTCGGCCCATCCATTCGAGGGATGCCCCTCCTACGGTGCGGCGTGGGACACATGCGGGGAGCACGGGCCGTGGCTGCGGTGGGGATCGCCGTCCTGCTCGCGACCGCCGTGGGGGCGGGCGCAGGCAACGGGGCGCCGCTGCATGCCGTCGCGGTCGGCTACACGGACACGGCCGCGCTCCGGCAGATCGTCCGGACGACCCACGCGGCCGTCGTCCGCACGATCGGGCCGCTCCGCATCGCCGAGCTCCGCGGCGTCGCGCCCGCACGGCTGCGCGCGCTGCCCGGCGTCCGCTTCGTGCAGCGCGTCTCGCCCCGCGTCGAGAGCGGCGCGACGGCGACCGCGCAACCGGCGGCGTCGCCGCAGTGGGAGTTCGGCGCCACGCACACCGACATCGTCCCCGACTCCGTCAATCGCGCTGCCGCCGGCATCACGGTCGCCGTCGTCGACACGGGTGCAGACCTGAGCGCGCCGGCGATCCAGGCGAAGCAGCCGCTGACCTGGAACACGCGGCTCGGGACGAGCGACGTCCGCGACCTCAACGGGCACGGGACGTTTGTCTCCTCGCTCGTCGCCGGGGCCAGCGGCTACGCGCGGCTGATGGTCGTCAAGTCGGGCAGCGACGGCGGCTCGTTCACCGACGTCGACGAGGCGGCGGGGATCACCTACGCCGTCGACCACGGCGCGAAGGTGATCAACCTGAGCTTCGGCGGCCCACGCACCTCGACGACCGAGCGGCGCGCCGTGCAGTACGAGATCTCCCACGGCGACCTCGTCGTCGCGTCAGCCGGCAACGAGTTCCAGTCCGGCAACCCCGTCGAGTACCCCGCGGCGCTCCTCCAGCCCGTCGGCTCGAACGGCGTCGGCGGCGCCGGCCTCGCCGTGACCGCGACGACGTCGGCGGGGCTGCACGCGTCGTTCGCGAACACCGGCTCCTGGGTCTCGCTCGCGGCCCCCGGCGACCACGTCTTCGGGTCGGTGTCCGTGCTCTCCTCGCCGATCGCGTATCCGCGGACGGCGCTGCCCGGCGCGAAGACCGGCCTCTACGGCTTCGGCAGCGGCACCTCGTTCGCGACGCCGCTCGTCTCCGGCGCCGCCGCGCTCGTCTGGGCGGCGAACCCCGCCCTGACGGCGGCGCAGGTCGCCGAGATCCTCAAGGAGACCGCCTCGGGCGCGGGCCGCTGGACGCCGGAGCTCGGATTCGGCGTCATCGACGTCGCCGCCGCCGTCGCCCGCGCGCAGCAGTGGAAGCCGAGCGTCCTCATCTCCGGTACGCAGGGCAAGACCGGGATCAAGCTCAACTGGGGCGGCGACGCGGCGTCGTACGACCTCTCGCAGACGAGCGACGGCAAGACGCGCACGCTGCTCGCGGCGACGAAGGCGACCTCCGCGCTCGTCGGCCTCCAGAACGGCAAGACGTACGCGTTCACCGTCACCGCCCTCGACCCGAACGGCGTCCCGACGGCGAGCGCGACCTACAGCGTCCGCGGCTAGCTAGCCGTCGACGCGCTCGATCTGCGCGCCGAGGGCGCGCAGGCGCTCGTCGATGCGCTCGTAGCCCTTGTCGATCTGGTGCGCCGCACCGATCGTCGACTGGCCTTCCGCGCAGAGCGCCGCGAGCAGCATCGCCATGCCGGCACGGATGTCCGGACTCTCCATCCGCTGCCCGACGAGCTGGGCCGGCCCGGTGACGACGGCACGATGCGGATCGCAGAGGATGATCCGCGCACCCATCGAGACGAGCTTGTCGGTGAAGAACAGGCGGTTCTCGAACATCTTCTCGAACATGAGCACCGTCCCGAACGCCTGCGTCGCGACGGTGACCGCGATCGAGGTCAGGTCGGACGGGAACGCGGGCCAGGGGCCGTCCTCGAGCTTCGGGATCATCCCGCCGAGATCGTCCTGCACGATCAGCTGCTGGCCGCGCGGCACGTGCACCGTGTCCTCGCCCACCTCGACGCGTACGCCGAGCTTCGCGAAGCCGGGGACGATCGACACGAGATCTCTCGGCCGCACCGCCTCGATCGTGACGTCGCCGCCGGTGATCGCCGCCATGCCGATGAAGCTGCCGACCTCGATGTGGTCGCAGCCGATCGCCCAGTCGCCGCCGCCGAGCTCGTCGACGCCGGTGATGCGCAGCACGTTCGACTCGATGCCCTCGATCTGCGCCCCGAGCGAGACGAGGAAGCGGCAGAGGTCCTGCACGTGCGGCTCGCAGGCCGCGTTGCCGATCACCGTCACACCCGGCGTGCACACGGCGGCCATGACGGCGTTCTCCGTCGCCATCACGCTCGCCTCGTCGAGGAAGACGTTCGTGCCGCGCAGACCCTCGGAGGAGATGTCGTACGTCGGCCCGATCTCGATCTTCGCGCCGAGCTCGACGAACGCGTGGATGTGCGGGTCGAGGCGCCGGCGGCCGATCACGTCGCCGCCTGGCGGCGGCATCGTCGCGTGGCCGAAGCGCGAGAGCAGCGGTCCCGCAAGCAGGAACGAGGCCCGGATCTTCTTGCACAACTGCGGATCGGGCGCCCACTTCGCGACGCCTGCCGTGTGCACGCGCACCTCGTTCGGCCCGGTCCACCCCGCCTCGGCGCCGAGGTCCGCGAGCAGCTCGAGCATCGTGTCGACGTCGCGGATGCGCGGCATGTTCGAGATCGTCACCGGCTCGTTCGCGAGCAGGCACGCCGCGAGGATCGGCAGCGCGCCGTTCTTGTTCCCTGCGGCCCGGATGCGGCCGGTGAGCGGGCGCGACCCCTCGATCACGAAGGCGTCGGCGAGGACGGGTGCGACTGCCATGGCGGGCTATGCTAGCCACCCTGTGACGCCGACACGCGAGCAGGCCTGGGAGACCCTCACGAAGTACACGAAGAGCGAGTCGCTGCTTGGGCACGCGCTCGCCGTCGAGGCTTCGACGGCCGCCTACGCCCGGAAATTCGGCGAAGACGAGGAGTTCTGGCGCGTCGCCGCGCTGCTCCACGACTTCGATTACGAGATGCATCCGACGCTCGACAAGCACCCGCAGGACGGGGCGCCGATCCTCCGCGAAGAGGGCTATCCGGAGGAGATCATCGACACCGTGCTTTCGCATGCCGAGCACCTCGCGCTGCCTCGCGACACACCGCTCAAGAAGGCGCTCTTCGCGTGCGACGAGCTGTCGGGCTTCGTGCACGCGTGCGCGCTCGTCCGGCCGACCGGCCTCGAGGGCCTCGAGCCGAAGTCGGTGAAGAAGAAGCTGAAGCAGCCGTCGTTCGCCGCCGGCGTCCATCGCGAGGACGTCTACAAGGGCGCCGACGAGCTCGGCGTCGAGCTCGACGACCACATCCGCACCATCGTCGAGGCGCTGACGCCGATCGCCGGCGAGCTCGGACTGCCGTCGTAGACGCAGACCGCCGCTACGCCTGGCGCGTCCTCTCGGTCACGAGCCTCGGCGTCCTCCTCGCAGCAGCCAACACGTCGACGCTCGACGTCGGGCTTCCCGTCGTCGCGCGGCACTTCCACGCGAGCGCATCCGCTGCGTCGTGGGCGCTGCTCTCGTACATGCTCGTCAACACCGTGCTCATCCTCGCCTTCGGGCGGCTCGCCGACATCGTCGGTCGGCGACGGCTGTACATGGCCGGGCTCGCGACGCTGACGCTCGCGAGCCTCGCGTCGGGCTTCTCGCCGAACATCCTCACGCTCGACGTGCTGCGCGGCGTGCAGGCGGTCGGCGCCGCCGCGATCATCACCAACACGACGGCACAGCTGACCGACGCGTTCCCGCCCGAGCTGCTCGGCACGGCGCTCGGTCTCAACGTCGCCGTCGCCTCCGCGTCGCAGGTGGTCGGACCGGTGATCGGCGGCGCGATGGCGAGCGCGTGGGGCTGGCGCGCCGTC
>JBEQUF010000134.1:0-3239 GCA_040349295.1 Actinomycetota bacterium
CAACATCTCGCACACCCGCGACGACGCGGACACGGCCGAGATGCACCTCAACCAGGACGAGCAGCTGTTCGGCCAGACGCCCGCCGTCGAAGACCTCTTCGAGCTGAAGCACCGCCGCGCGCGCGTCGAGACCCTGAAGGGACACGCGCCGGAGGCGATCGGGCTGGCCCGCGAGGCGCTCGAGCTGATCGCCGACGGGAGCCGGCTCGACGAGGGCCTCGCGGTCGCGTCGCTCGCCGACGCGCTCGCGCTCGCCCAGGAGCTCGAGGCGGCCGACGCCGCGTACACGCGGGCCGTCGAGCTGCTCGAAGAGGCCGGCCGGTGGCGCGACGCCACGAACGCCTGCCGTGGCTGGGCTCGTATGCTCCGGCGCATGGGTCGTGAGGACCAGGCGCTGGACGTGCTCGACCGCGCAGCCGGGCTGGCGATGCGCGCAACGCCTGCGGACACTCGCGTCGAGCGTTGATCGAGCGGCGGCTCGCGCCGCTCGGGCCGTACTCCCTCGCCGACTCCGCCCGCACCTCGAGCGACGCCACGCGCACGTTCCGCGACGGAGTCCTGACCGCCGCCCTCGGCGGCGAGCTCGTGCGCGCGTGGCAGTCGCCGGACGGGACGATCACCGTCCGCGCGCAGACCGACGGCGCGGTCGACCGGCTGCGCTGGATCCTCGGCCTCGACGACGACCACTCGGACTTCCTGCGGGCGGTGCGGGACGACCCGTTCCTCGGCCCGGCGTCGCGCCTGCTGCGCGGGCTGCGCCCGATCCGGGTGGCGTCGGTCGCCCAGTCGCTCCTGCGGGCGTTCTGCGGCCAGCTGATCGAGGCGAAGCGGGCGCGGCGGATGGAGCAGACGATCATCCGGCGGCTCACCGCGCCCGTCGGCGAGCACCTGCACCAGGCGCCGACGTGCGCCGACCTGGGCGCGCTCGCCCCGTCGCAGCTGCGCGCGCTCGGGCTGCACACGCGGCGGGCGGCCGCGCTCGTCCGGATCTGCCGCGAGGTCGAGCTCGAGCGGCTGCACGACGTTCCGACGCCGATCGTCGCCGCCCGGTTCGAACGGGAGCGCGGCCTCGGGCCGTGGTCGGTCGGCGTCGTCTGCCTCGAGGGGCTCGGCCGCTACGACTACGGGCTCGTCGGCGACCTCGGGCTCGTGAAGCTCCTGCGCGAGCTGCGCGGTCGCGAGGTCGAGGGCTGGGAGACGGCGGAGCTGCTCGAGCCGTACGGCGAGTGGAAGGGCCTCGCCTCCGTCTACATGCTCTCGGGTTACGCCAAGGGCCTGCTTCCGCTAAGACTCGCAGCATGACCCGCATCGCGATCCTGGGCACCGGGCGCATCGGCGAGGCTCTCCTCTCCGGGCTGCTGAGCGCCGGCTGGGACGACATCGTCGCGACGAGCCGCAGCGAGACCCGCACGAACGAGCTGCACGAGCGCTACGGCGTCACCGCGACGACCTCGAACGCGGACGCCGTCGCCGGAGCGGACGTCGTCGTCATCTCCGTCAAGCCGCAGGACATCGACACCCTCCTCGGGCAGATCGCGGGGGTGATCTCGCCGTCGCAGACCGTGCTCACGGTCGCGGCGGCGATTCCGACCGCGCACATCGAGGAGCGCCTGCCGGACGGGATCCCGGTCGTCCGCGCGATGCCGAACGCGCCGTCGACCGTGCACGAGGGGATGGCGGGTATCGCCGCCGGCTCGCACGCGGCCGACGAGCACCTCGCGCTCGCGGAGGACGTCCTGACGCATCTCGGCCGCGTCGTGCGCGTGCCGGAGTCGGCGATGGACGCGGTGACGGCGATCTCGGGCTCCGGGCCGGCGTACTTCGCCCTGCTCGCCGAGGCGATGATCGAGGCAGGGCTGCTGCTCGGCCTGTCGCGCGAGATCTCGACGCAGCTCGTCGTGCAGACGATGCTCGGCACGGCGAAGCAGCTCCGCGACGAGAAGATGCATCCCGTCGAGCTGCGCGAGGCGGTCACCTCGCCGGGCGGGACGACGATCGCGGCCATCCGCGAGCTCGAGCAGGCCGGCGTGCGCGCCGCCTTCCTGAACGCGATTCAGGCGGCGATGACGCGGGCACGCGAGCTCGCGAACGGCTAGTGGCCAGGAACATCGACATCGTCGTCAGCGACGATCCCGCACAGCTCGTCGCCGAGAGGCTCGCGGGCGCGGCCCGCGCCGGCGGCCACGTCGTCCTCACCGGCGGGAACAGCGTCGCGCGCGCGTACGAGCTCGCGTCGGCGCTCGAGCCCGACTGGTCGAGCGTCGACGTCTGGTTCACCGACGAGCGCTGCGTGCCGCAGGACGACGAGCGGAGCAACTACCGGCTCGTGCACGAGACGCTCCGCGTCCGCGGCGCGCGCGTCCACCGGATCCGCGGCGAGCTCGGCAAGGACGAGGGTGCGACGCTCTACGACCAGGAGCTCACGCCGCTCGACCGGTTCGACTTCGTGCTGCTCGGGCTCGGCGGCGACGGCCACGTCGCGTCGCTCTTCCCGCTGCAGCCGACGCTCGACGTCACCGACCGCAAGGCGGTCGGCGCCGAGGCGCACCTCGAGCCGTTCGTCGACCGCATCTCGCTGACGCTGCCGATGCTGCGCGGCGCCCGCGAGCTCGTCTTCCTCGCCACCGGCGAGCAGAAGGCGGACGCATGCGTGCGCGCGTTCGACGGCGAGCCGTCGCGCGAGACGCCCGGCTCGCTCGTCCGCGCGATCCGCGGAACTACGACCGCGGTGCTCGACCCGGCAGCAGCGGCGAAGGTCTGAGCTCGACGGCGCAGTCGCGCGTCGCCGCGAGCGCCTGGAAGACGAGCACCGTGTCGGCGACGCGCACGTCCTCGAGGAAGTCGTCGCGCAGCTCGAACGACTCGAGGACGTCCTCGATCGCGAGCAGGTAGCCGGCCCGGTCGGCGGCGGCGACGGTGACGATCGCGTCGGCGACCGCCTCGGGGAACGCCGCCTCGCGGAGCTCCGAGCCGACGATGCGCGCGTCGACGTCCTCGCCGAGCACGAGGAGCGCGAGCGCGGCGGCGTAGCGGCCGATCGGCGAGGCCGCCTCGCGCGCGCCGGCCTCGAGCGCCCACTCGGCCTGCTCGCGGCCGGCGTCCCCTGCGAGGAGCGCCGCCTTCGTCGCCGCGATCGGCCGGCCCCAGGAGTCGGGCGGCGCGCCGGCGTCCCACGACTCCCGGTAGCGGCGGGCCGCCGTGCGGAGCCAGTCGCGGCTCTCGTCCGGCCGGCCGTCCAT
>JBEQUF010000178.1:0-9973 GCA_040349295.1 Actinomycetota bacterium
GACCGCGAGCACGGCGAAGCTCGCGTCCTCGACAACGGTGACGTGGGTGCCGTCCGCCTTGGTGACGTGCACCTCGTAGGCGGCGGCGCTGTTCGCGCCGTCGGTCTCGGCGGTCGCGAAGTCCGCCGTGCCGCCGACCTTGGCGACCGCGGCAGCCTCGGCCTTCGTCAGGGTGTCGGCGGTGAGGGGTGTCTCCGGCGTCCGCGGGACGCCGGTCGGCGTCGTCTTCGCACTCGACTTCTTGCCGGGGCCGGCGGCGAGCGCCAGCGATGCCCCGACAAGGGCGAGCACGACGAACATGGGGAGTGCGATGAGCTTCTTCATGGTCTCATCGCAGCAGTTGCTGCTGGGAGAGCCATGGGAAGGCGCTGTGAGCTACGTCGGCCAGGCGGCGGCGAGCTTGCCCCGCGTCTCGAGCAGATGCTCCGGCATCACCTTCACGTCGCCGAGCACCGGCATGAAGTTCGTGTCGCCGCTCCAGCGCGGCACCACGTGCAGATGGCCGTGATCCGGGACGCCGGCGCCTGCGACGCGGCCGATGTTCCAGCCGAGGTTGAAGCCCTCCGGCCCGAACACCGCGCGCAGCGCTCGCACGCCCTGCGCGCCGAGCCGGTGGACCTCGAGTGCGAGGTCGCCGTCGATGTCGTCGAAGTTGAGCCCGTGCTCGTAGGGCGCGACGAGCAGATGACCCGACGAGTACGGGAACTTGTTCAGCAGGACGAAGGCGAGCTCGCCGCGGTACACGACGAGGTGCGTCTCGTCGTCGTCCGACGCGGCGGCGTTGCAGAGGAAGCAGCCGGGCTGCTCGTCGACGCTCTGGATGTAGTCGAGGCGCCAGGGCGCCCAGAGCTGTTTCACAGCCAGCGCTTGTAGCGGAAGAAGCCGAGCATGCTCACGAGCACGGCGAGCATGATCCCGACCGTCGCGAGGAACCCTTCCCAGGTGTCGAAGCCCGGGAACTTGACGTTCATGCCGAAGAAGCCGGTGAGGAACGTGAGCGGCAGCATCACGACCGAGAAGATCGTCAGGACGTACAGGATGTCGTTCTGCTGGTGCGAGATGAGCGACTCGTTCGTGTCCTCCAGCGCCTCGACGACCTCCTTGTAGTTGTCGAGGTGGTCCCAGATCCGCTCGTTCGCGTCGACGAGGTCGTCGAAGTAGAGCTCGAGCTCCTCGGGCAGGAAGCGCTCGACCTGGCGCTCGAGCTGGCGCAGCGTCGGCCGCTGCGGCCGGACGATCTTCCGGAACGCGATGATCTCCTGCTTCACCTTGTGGATGTCGCGGACGCGTTCCTTCGCGCGCGGCGTGATGTCGTCGATCTCCTCGTCGATCTGCCGCAGCTTGCCGCCGATCTTGTCGAGGATCGGGAAGCAGTAGTCGTAGAGGTCGTCGAGCACCTCGTAGAGCAGGCGGCCCGAGCCGCGCGAGAAGAGCGAATGCCGGAGCTCCTCGCTCTCGTAGACGCGCTGGAAGAGCCGCGTCACCGGCTTCAGGTCGACCGTGGGGAGCGTGACGAGGTAGTCGGGCCCGACGAAGACGTCGAGCTCCCCGGCGTCCAGGCGGCCGACGGTCGCGTTGTAGACCGGGAAGTGGAGGACGGCGAAGAGGTAGCCCTGCGCCTCTTCCTCGGAGTACACGTCGACCTTGGGACGCTCGCGGCGGGACATGACGTCCTCGATGTCGAGCGGGTGCCAGCCGAAGCGGTGCGCGAGCGCCTGCGCCTCCTCCTGGGAGGGCTTCTCGAGGTGGATCCAGGTCAGGCCGTCTGCGTGGAGCTCAGCGAGCCGCGGCCGTGCGACGTCGACCGCATGCGGCTGCTCTCCCACGCGACGCGAGCGGATGCGAGGCAGGCTGGGCATCGGTACTGAGGGGGTCGACGGTCGACAACACGGTCATATCCGCATTCTAGCCCGACAGCGTGCGTCGCAACCGCTCGGGGGCAGCGGCAACCTGAGAAATGCGCCCGGGAGGATTCGAACCTCCGACCTCGCGCTCCGGAGGCGCGCGCTCTATCCCCTGAGCTACGGGCGCCCGGGAACGCCAGTGTAGCCTCCTGCCCGAGTGGAAGCCGCGGCCCGGATCGTCACCCTGCAGCTCGCCGAGACCTTCGTCATCTCGCGCAGCGCCCGGGACGAGGAGCAGGTCGTCGAGGTCCAGCTGACCTCCAGCGGCGTCCGGGGCTACGGCGAGGCGGCGCCGATCGCCCGCTACTCGGAGTCGGCCGAGTCGGCGAGGGCGTACGTGGAGGAGGTCGCAGGCCTCCTGGGCGACGATCCGTTCGAGCTCGAGTCGATCATGGCGCGCCTGCCGCAGCGGGAGTTCGCGGCGCGTGCGGCGATCGACGCCGCCCTGCACGACCTGCAGGGGAAGCTCCTCGGCCAGCCTGTCCACCGGCTGCTCGGCCTGAACCGGGGCGGGCCGCCGACGAGCTGGACGATCTGGCTGGGCGACCCGGACGACATGCAGGCGCGGGCGGAGAAGGTGCGCGGACGGTTCAGGCGGTTGAAGCTGAAGCTCGGCGCCCGCGACGGCCGCGACGTCGAGCGGGTGCGCGCCGTGCACGAGGTCGCCGGCGTGCCGTTGCAGGTCGACGTCAACGAGGCGTGGTCGCTCGAGGAGGCGCTCGACGCGCTGCCGCAGCTCGCCGAGCTCGGCGTCGAGTACTGCGAGCAGCCGCTGCCCGCCGGCGACGACGGCGGGCCGGCGCTGAAGGAGCGCTCGCCGATCCCGATCTACGTCGACGAGGACGTGCACACGCTCGGCGACGTCGCGCGGGCGGCCGAGCGCGCCCACGGCATCAACGTGAAGCTCGCCAAGTCCGGCGGCATCCGCGAGGCGGTGAAGATGACGCACGCGGCACGGGCGCTCGGGCTCGGCTGCATGCTCGGCTGCATGGTCGAATCCGGCCTCGGCATCGCGGCCGGCGCGCACATCGCGCCGCTCTTCGACCACGTCGACCTCGACGGCAACATCCTGATCTCGCACGATCCGTGGGCGGGCGTGCAGTTCGTCGACGGCGTCCAGCTGCCCGCCGACGCGCCCGGGCTCGGCGTCTCGCCTGCCGCATGAGGTACCTGCTCCTCGGCGAGGGCTTCAGCGCCGACGCGCACTACGGCAAGACGCTCCGCGGCGTGCTCCGCTACCGCCGCGACGACGTCGCAGCGATCCTCGACTCGACCCGGCCGGACGGCGACGTCGAGGACGGCGTCCCGGTGGTCGGCTCGGTCGCGGCTTCCATGCCCTACGAGCCCGACACGGCGCTCGTCGGGGTGGCGACGCAGGGCGGGCGCTTCCCGCCGGCGTGGCTCGACATCCTGCGCGACTGCGTCGAGCACGGGCTCGACGTCGAGAACGGGCTGCACGTGTTCCTGAACGACGACCCGGAGCTGCGCGACCTCGCGCACGCGCGCGGCGTCGAGCTGCGCGACCTGCGGCGCCCGCCGCACGACCTCTCGACGGCGACGGGGGCGAACCTCGCGGTGCCGGCCGAGATCGTCCTCACCGTCGGCTCCGACTGCGCGATCGGGAAGATGACCGTCTCGCTCGAGCTCGACCGGGAGGCGCGCCGGCGCGGCGTCCGCTCGGTCTTCGTGCCGACGGGGCAGACCGGGATCGCGATCGCCGGCTGGGGGATCGCCGTCGACGCGGTCGTGGCCGACTTCATCGCCGGCGCTGCCGAGCGGCTCGTCGTCGAGGGGCACGAGCGCGGCGGCGACGTGCTCTGGGTCGAGGGGCAGGGCTCGCTCGTCAACCCCGTCTACTCCGGCGTCACGCTCGGCCTCTTCCACGGCTCGGTCCCGCACAAGCTCGTCCTCTGCCACGAGTCGGGCCGCGACGAGATCGAGGGCTGCGGCGGCGGGCCACACCCGATCCCGTCGCTGCGCGAGCTCGTCGAGCTGCACGAGCGCATGTCGCTGCCGGCGCGGAAGGCGAGGGTCGTCGCCGTCGCGCTCAACACCCGCCGGCTCGACGCGAACGGCGCCCTCGCGGCGATCGCGGCGGCCGAGGCCGAGACCGGCCTCCCGGCCGACGACCCGGTGCGCTTCGGCGCCGCACGGCTCGTCGACGCCGTCCTCGGATAGGACCCGCAGCCCAGGAATTTGGGCCGAACGGCCCGAAAGAAACGCTGTAGGTTCCCGATCTGTAGAGGGCATCGTCCGGGTCTTTTCACAAAGGGGCTGTTCAGTCATGAAGAAGTTCGCTGCGGCGTGCGCGCTTGCGTGCGCGCTCTTGGCCGTCGCCGCCGGCGCGGCCGGCGCCAACGTCTCGACGCGCGGCGCGGCGGCGGCCGCGGGGCCGATCGCCTTCGGCGTCGCCGACGACGGCGGGAAGTACGCCGAGGACGGCGGCAAGTGGTTCGACAAGGAGCTGAAGGGCGCGAACCTCGGCGAGGAGCGATGGACGCTCTCGTGGAGCGGCGGCACCGGCATCGACGAGCTGGCGTTCCTGAAGCGCGCCGCACCGCAGGCGCAGGCCGACGGGATCAAGGTCGAGCTCGCGCTCTACGGCCGGCCGGCGTCGAACAACGACCCGACCCAGTTCTGCGCGTGGGCCGCGAACGTCGCGACGACCGCCGCGGCGTGGGGGATCCACGACTTCATCGTCTGGAACGAGCCGAACACCGCGCTCTACTTCTCGCCCCAGGACTCGAGCTCGCCGGCGAAGTACGAGGCGCTGCTCGCGGCCTGCTACGACTCGATCCACGCCGCCGACCCGGCGGCGAACGTGATCGGCTTCGGGCTCTCGCCGCGCAAGGGCACCGCGACGCAGACGGCGCCGATCCCGTTCATCGCGGGCGTCGCCGCGGCGTACAAGGCGTCGGGGCGGACGAAGCCGATCATGGACATGATCTCGCTCCACCCGTACCCGAACCCGAACAGCCCGACGGACGGCCCCGACGTCGGCTACGCGGACCCGAACAACTACGGCATCCCGAACCTCGACCGCGTCAAGCAGGCGATCTGGGACGGCTTCCACGGCACCGCCCAGCCGACGACGCTGAACGGCCTGAAGATCGTCCTCGACGAGGTCGGCTGGCAGACGGACACGACCGCCTACCCGCAGTACATCCACGCCGAGAACGTGAAGACGATCAGCGAGGCGCAGCAGGTGCAGTACCTGAAGACGGCGACGCAGAAGTACTTCGCGTGCGACCCGTCGATCGCCACCGTCAACTGGTTCCTGCTCGTCGACGAGTCGACGCGCGACGGGAAGGACGCGAGCGGGAACACGGTCGGCGGCGGCTGGCAGTCGGGCCTCCTGACCGCGGGCGGCGCCGGCATCTCGACCGCCAAGCAGGCGTACGCGGCGCTGGCCCCGATCTGGGCGCAGGGCCGAGCCGCTTGCACCGGACCGCAGATCGACTGGTCGCCGAGCGGCGGCTCGGGCGGGGAGGACGGCACCGGCTCGGACGGCGGCGCGACGCTCGACCGCGGAACGGTCGATCTCGCACAGCTGACCGACGTGCTCGGCTCGGACGCGGTGCAGCACATGCAGACCGTGCTCGGCGCGCTGGCGCTGAAGACGATCGCGAGCAACCTGAACCAGTCGTCGCTCTACGGGTTCGTGAACGGCGCCCTCGACCAGATCGTCGGGAACGTCGTCCCGAGGGCGGCGGTCGTCGCCAACGCGGTCGTCGTGGCCATGGCCGGCAAGGCAGCCCCGACGCCCGACCAGCTGTGGGCGTTGATGATCTCGTTCAACCAGAGCCGCCGGCCGGCTGCAGCGAGCGGGCTCACCGTGCTCGGAAGCGCGTCGGCGACGGTGAAGGCGGGACACAAGATCCGCCTCAAGGTCCGGGCGGTCTCGAAGAAGCCGCTCGCACCGGGGACGATCTACCTGGCGGTCGGCTTCGGTGCGGCCGGCGACGCGTCGAAGACCGGGATCGTCTTCAAGAAGATCGCGACGGTGCAGACGAAGACGACCCCCGTCTGCAAGAAGGGGAAGAAGTCGACCGCCAAGAAGCCCTGCACGAAGCGATAGATATGGGTTGCAAACGGGGGAGCCGAGCAGCTCCCCCGTTTGCGCGGTTGCGATCTCCGGCGCGCGCGATACCGTCAGCCGACGGGGTCCTCTTGAGGGCAACAGGAGGTCGTGCGGTCGTGAAGGGTGTAGTCGTAGCTGTGCTGGGCGCGCTCGCGCTCATGACGTCGGTCGCCTCGGCCGCGCCGACGGCGTCGCCGTCGGTGAACGGCATGAACTTCGGCTTCGCGGAGGACGCGACGAAGTACGCCGACGACGGCGGCGACAAGCTGTTCACCGAGATGAACAAGCTCTCGACGACGACGAACCGCGTCGCCGTCTTCTGGAACGCCGACGCACCGACGTCGATCCAGGATCAGTCCTTCCTCGACCGGATGATCCCGGTCGCGAAGAAGCACAACATCCAGGTGGTCTTCGCGATCTACCCGCTGAAGGCGGCGATGTCGCCGACCACGGCGGACGCGGTCGACAAGTTCTGCAACTACGCCGTGCTGGTCATGCAGCGATACACCTACGTGAAGAAGGTGATCATCGGCAACGAGCCGAACCAGCCGAAGTTCTGGTCGCCCGTCTGGAACGGGACGCAGCCTGCGTCGCCCGCCGCCATGGAAGCGGTGATGGCGAGCTGCTACGACAAGCTGAAGGCGTTCGACCAGAGCATGGACGTAATCGCCGTCGGCCTCTCGCCGCGCGGGAACGACCATGCGACGGGCGACAACTCGTCGATCTCGCCCGTCCGGTTCATCAAGGCATTCGGCGACGCCTACCGCGCGAGCGGCCGGACGAAGCCGGTGTTCGACGAGTGGTCGTGGCACTGCTATCCCAACATCAACACCGACGAGGTCGAGAAGGGCTACGACTGGCCGAACACCGGCTGTGTCAACGCCGCCCGGGTGAAGCTCGCGCTCTACGACGCGTTCCACGGCACGGCGCAGCCCATCCTCGCCGGCTACACGAACTCGCCGACGGCGACCGACCTCTTCGGCAGCGTCTCGAAGATGTTCATCGACGAGACGGGCTGGCAGGTCGACACGACCGGCCGGCCCGGGTACACGAACACGGAGAACGTGCCGCCGGTGTCGGAGGCGAAGCAGGCCGAGGACTACGAGAAGCTCGTCCACCTCTCGAACTGCGAGCCGACCCTGACCGACTTCCACATCTTCCACGAGATCGACGAGTCGGACCGGACCGGGTTCCAGAGCGGCGTCCTGCGCGTCGACTTCTCGGAGCGGCCGTCGGCCGCCGACCCGGCGAACTCCGTGCAGCACGCGCTGCAGAAGGACAACGGCACCTGCAGCGGCGACCCGTGGCGGACGCTCGGCTCGTTCCTCTACTCGAGCAGCGCCGTCGTGCCGCAGTACGCCACGTTCCCGTACGCGAGCGCGGTGCCGTTCCTCGCGAAGCAGGTCAGCGGCGGCGGCATCTACGTCCAGATCAACGCCGGCGAGGGGTTCACGTGGACGGCGACGTTCACCGCCGGCGGCAAGACGGCGAGTGCGAGCGGGACGACGGACGGCGATACGACGACCGACACGGTCAAGGTTCCGACGGGCTTCGGGACGGGCTCGGTCTCGGTCACGCTCAAGGCGCAGACGAATCCGTCGCGGACGTCGACCGCGACGCTCCAGCTCGGCTCGGGCGGCGGCACGACCGGCGGCGCGACGACCGGCGGCGGCTCGAAGCAGCCGCCGCTCTGCAAGAAGCATCAGAAGCCGACCAAGAAGCATCCCTGCCGCAAGCAGTAGTCGTCATCGCCGACACGCATCTACCTCGGGGAGCCAGACGGCTCCCCGAGGTCGTCGTGGAGGCGGTTCGCGCCGCCGACCTCGTCGTCCATGCCGGCGACCTGACCTCGGCGGCGTTCCTCGACGAGCTTCGGTCGTACGGCCCACCCGTGCACGTGGTGGGCGGAAACGCCGACGAGCCGGCCCTGCGGGCGGTGCTGCCCGAGCAGCTCGTCCTCGAGGTGGACGACGCGCGGATCGGGGTCGTCCACGTGCCGGGTCCCGCGGCAGGGCGGGAGGGACGGCTCGTCCGGCGGTTTCCCGGCTGCGACGCCGTCGTCTTCGGCCATACGCACCTGCCCGTCGTCGAGCGCGTCGACGGTGTCTGGCTCCTCAACCCGGGGTCGCCGACCGAGCGCCGCCGCGGGCCGTTCCGCTCGTTCCTGCTGCTTCGGGTCTCCGGGCGGACGATCGAGCCGGAGCTGGTCGAGATCCGCACTTGACACGAACGCCTGTTCGCCCTAGCATGGCGAACACATGTTCGGAAAGCTCGTCATCGTCCTCGTCCTGGCCGCCCTCGCGGTCGGCCTGGCTGCCCGCAGCTCACACGGCGCGGGGCCGGAGCGGACGTACGTCGTCAAGCCGACCGACACCCTCTGGTCGATCGCCGCGACGACGTATCCCGGCGACACCCGCGAGGGTGTCTGGAAGCTCGAGCAGCGGAACCATCTCAGCTCGGCGACGCTCGTTCCCGGCCAGCACCTGGTGATCGTCGGGGCATAGGCTCGAGCCCGTGGAGCAGCGGCTCAGCCTCGTGACGCTCGGCGTCGCGGATCTCGCGCGTGCGCGGCGGTTCTACGAGGCGCTCGGCTGGACGACGGGCGCGGCCGAGGGCGACGACGTCGTCTTCTTCCAGGCCGGCGACCTGGTCGTCGCCCTCTGGGGCCGGGCGGCGCTCGCCGAGGACTCGGGGGTCGAGGACGGCGGCGGGTGGGGCGGGGTCACGCTCGCGCACAACGTCGCAGGGCCGGAGTCCGTCGACGCGGTGATCGAGCAGGCGCGTTCGGCGGGCGCACGGATCGCCCGCGAAGGCGCGCCGACCTTCTGGGGCGGCTATTCGGGCGTCTTCGTCGACCCCGACGGGCATCCGTGGGAGGTCGCGCACAACCCGCACTGGACGCTCACCGAGTCCGGCGGCGTGCGGCTCGCCTAGGCGGTCGGGGCCGGGACGTCGATCCCGAAGACGTGCACGCGCTCCCCCATGAACAGCCGCTGCTCGCTGTCCCAGGGGAACCAGATGACGACCTTCCACTCGAGCCGCTCGCCGGTCGGCGGCACGCCGAGCCACGGTGCCTCATGCGTGCCGGAGACGTTCGCCTCCTCGCAGACGCCCTGCGGGCCGATGACGATGTCGGTCAGGTCGAAGTGGATGTCCGGGAACGCCGTCAGCAGCTGCGTGTAGAAGCGCGCGGCGCCCTCGTGCCCTTCCCAGCGATGGCCGGTCTGGACGAGCTCGTAGACGCAGTCCGGCGTCAGCGTCGAGATGAGTCCGGGGAGGTCCCGCGCGTCCTCGGCGATCGAGTGCGTCTTGTACAGCTCGCGGATCTCGCGGTAGAGCTCCGGTGTGATCTCCCGGCGGTAGGTCTCGAGGACGGTCGGATCGGCCATCGCGCGAGCAGCCTACTATCGCCAGACCCATGGATCTCGACGTCGTCTTCCTCGGCACCTCGGCCTCGATGCCGACCGCACAGCGCGCGCCGGCGGCGCTGCTCGTCCGTCGCGGCGGCGAGCGGCTGCTCTTCGACTGCGCTAAGGGGACACAGCGCCAGCTCCAGCGCTCGGCGGTCGGCCTCGTCGACCTCGAGGACGTCTTCCTGACGCACTTCCACGGCGACCACTTCCTCGGTCTGCCCGGGATGCTGAAGACGTTCGCGCTCCGCGGCCGGGACGAGCTGCCGCTCACCGTCTACGGCCCGCGCGGCCTGGAGCAGCTCTTCGCAGCGCTCCGGCCGTTCGTCGGCCGGCTGCCGTACCCGCTGACGCTACGCGAGCTCGAACCGGGCGAGCGGATCGAGCGCGGCGAGTACGTGCTCGAGACGGTGCCGGTCGAGCACGGCGTCAGCGCGCTCGGGTACGCGCTCGTCGAGCACGAGCGCGCGGGCCGCTTCGACGTCGCCGCCGCGGACGCGCTCGGCGTGCCGCCCGGCCGCGAGCGCGGGGTCCTCCAGGGCGGCGACCCGGTGACGCTCGACGACGGGACCGTGATC
>JBEQUF010000211.1:0-3570 GCA_040349295.1 Actinomycetota bacterium
CTTCAGCGGGAAGACGTACGAGGCCGGCATCACGTACCACGGCATGGAGGTCGTGAACCTGCTGCTCGGCCAGGGCAACGACACGTTCCACATCGCCGGCACGCCGACCGACTCGATGACCGTCGTCCAGGGCGGCGGCGGCGACGACACGCTGATCGCGACCGGCGGCGGCGGCCCGAACTCGCCGCTCGTCCTGCTCGGCGACACGACCGAGGACGGCAGCTTCTACGACACCACCGCGGCGACCCCGCAGAGCCAGCGGCGCGGCCGCGACTTCATCGCCGACTCGTCCTCGGGCGGCTTCGGCAACGACTACATCGACGCCCATCTCGACCCGTACGTCGTGGTCGAGTACGGCGGCCGCGGCAACGACACGCTGCTCGGCGGCGCGGGCAACGACATCCTCGCCGGCGGCTCGGGCGACGACGTCATCTACGGCAACGGCGGCAACGACCAGATCTTCGGCGACGACGGCCTGAACCTCGACCTGTCGCACTCGATCCCGACCGCGACGAGCCAGATCGTCACGATCGTCGACACGCCGACCGGCAACGAGATCGACACCGGCGACAACCTCGTCGCGGGCAACGACCAGCTGTTCGGCGGCGACGGCGTCGACTACCTGCTCGGCGACTTCGGCGTCGTCGCGCAGGCGCCCGGCACGCAGCGCCTGACCGACACGAGCCACGTCACGAGCGTCTACTCGACGCGCACGAGCCTCGGCGGCAACGACACGATCGACGGCGGCGCCGGCAACGACGTGGCGATCGGCGGCCTGGGCGTCGACACGCTCAACATGGGCGACGGGAACAACGTCAGCTTCGGCGACAACGGCCAGGCGGACTTCCGGCCGTCGGACGAGGGCTTCCTCGACGCCTTCACGACCGACTCCGTGCACGGCGCGGGCGACATCATCAATGCGACGGGCTCGGGCATCAACGTCGCCTTCGGCGGTCTCGGCTCCGACCAGATCCACCTCGGCAACGGCCAGAACACCGTCTTCGGCGACGACGGCTTCGCGACGTTCAACCCGGACACCGACATCCCGACGCACGCGTACACGACCGACCCGGGCATCGGCGACACGGACTTCATCGACGCGCAGGGCCAGGGCGTCAACGTCGCCTTCGGCGGCCCCGGCGGCGACCAGATCACGATCGGCGACCCGCACACGCCGCTCCTCACCGGCAACAACACGGTCTTCGGCGACGACGGCGAGGCGTTCTTCAACGGCCTCACCGGCATCCCGACCCTCGCGCAGACGACGAACCCCGGCGACGGCTTCGGCGACACCATCGTCGCCAACGGCATCGGCGTCACCGTCGCGTTCGGCGGCCCCGGCGTCGACCTGATCACACTCGGCGACGGCACGAACACGGCGTTCGGCGACGACGGCCTCGCGACGTTCGGCTCGACCGGCATCCCGGGCCACGCCGAGAGCACGAACCCGACCGACGGCGACCACGACGTCATCACGGCGGGCGGCGTCGGCGTCAACGTCGCCTTCGGCGGCGCGGGCGACGACCTGATCACGACCGGCGCCGGCACGAACACGGTCTTCGGCGACACCGGCGAGGCCGACTTCGACGCCAACGGCGTCCCGACGCACGCCGCGACGACGCTCTTCTACGACCTGCAGGGCAACGCGATCGGCGGCGTCGACACGATCAACGCCAACGGCACGGGCGAGACGGTCGTCTTCGGCGGCCCGCAGGGCGACCTGATCACGGGCGGCTCCGGCCGGAACACGATCTTCGGCGACGACGGCGAGGCCGACTTCGTCAACGCGATCCCGGTCTTCGCGCAGACGCTCGACCCGACGGTCGGCGGCGTCGACCACATCACGATGAGCGGCAACGCCGTCAACCCGCCGATCGACGTCGTCTTCGGCGGCCCTGCGGGCGACGTCATCGTCTCCGGCAACGGCACGAACACGGTCTTCGGCGACGACGGCCTCGCGCGCTTCAACCCGGCGACGGGCATCCCGTTCCATGCCGAGACGCTCGACCCGGGTGTCGGCGGCGTCGACCAGATCACCGCGCAGAGCACCGGCGTCACGGTGATCTTCGGCGGCCCGGCCGGCGACGTGATCTTCGGCGGCCTCGGGAACAACACGATCTTCGGCGACGACGGCACCGCCGACATCAACAGCCTCAACGGGATCCCGTCCTACGCGGCGACGACGAACCCGGGCGACGGCGGCGTCGACCAGATCACGCTCGGCGGCGACCCGGCGCATCCGCCGGTGGACGTCGTCTTCGGCGGCCCGCAGGGCGACGTGATCACCGCCGGCAACGGCACCAACACGATCTTCGGCGACGACGGCCTCGCGAACATCGACACGACGACGGGCATCCCGACCCATGTCGAGACGACGTTCGGCGGCAACGCGCAGACGCCGGGCGACGGCGGCGACGACGTGATCAACGCCGTCAGCACGGGCGTGAACGTGATCTTCGGCGGCCCCGGCGCCGACCGGATCCACGGCAGCTCGGGCAACAACACGATCTTCGGCGACGACGGCGAGGCCGACATCAACAGCCACAACGGCATCCCGTCGTTCGCGCAGACGACGAACCCGGGTGACGGCGGCGTCGACCAGATCACGCTCGGCGGCGATCCCGTGCATCCGCCGGTGGACGTCGTCTTCGGCGGTCCGGCGGGCGACGTGATCGTCTCCGGCGACGGCACGAACACGGTCTTCGGCGACGACGGGCTCGCGAACATCGACACGACGACCGGCATCCCGCTGCACGCGGAGACGACGAACCCCGGCGACGGCGGCAACGACCAGATCACGGCGGTCTCCCGGTTCGAGACGGTCGTCTTCGGCGGGCCCGGCTCCGACACGATCCTCGGCGGCGCCGGCAACAACGCGATCTTCGGCGACGACGGCGAGGCCGACCTCACGGCCGGCACCGGCACCGTCTTCCACGCCCAGACGACCAACCCGGGCGACGGCGCGACGGACTACATCTCGACGGTCGGCCAGGCGGCGGACGTGATCTTCGGCGGCGTCGGCGGCGACTTCATCACCGCGGGCTCGGGCAACAACGACGTCGTCTTCGGCGACGACGGCGTCGCCGACCTCGACCCGATCACGGGCGTGCTCGCGCATGGCGAGACGACGAACCCGGGCGACGGCGGCAACGACACGATCCTCACGACCGGCACCGGCATCGACGTCGTCTTCGGCGGCACAGGCAGCGACCTGATCACGCTCTCGGGCGCGAACGACATCGTCTTCGGCGACGACGGGAAGGTCATCCCGACGCTCGACGGCACCGGGCACCTCGCCTACTACAACGACATCGAGCCGCTCTACTACGCGGACGGCGCGGCCGACACGATCACCGTCAGCCCGGTTGCCGGCCGCCACAGCGTCAACTTCATCGTCGGCGAGAACGGCAGCGACGTGATCACGTCGACCGGGAACGCGGACGACCTGATCTTCGGTGACTTCGGCCAGTTCCAGGGCGTCATCCCGCTGACGCTCGTCGTCCCGACCGCACCGGTCACGTTCACCTGGACGTCGGTGTGGACGCAGAACAGCAACGTGCCGGGCGGCGC
>JBEQUF010000227.1:0-4290 GCA_040349295.1 Actinomycetota bacterium
GACGTCGGCGTAGGCCACGTCGCGCGAGTCGGCGTGGACGATGCGCGCTTCGCGGTCGGTGTCGCGCACGCCCGCGAACTCCTCCACGCGCGCGAGGGTGTCGAGCGTGTAGCGGCGGAGGAACCCGAGCGCCGACTCGACCGGCCTGCACGTGCGCTTGTGCTTGTGGCACCAGTACTCGGCCTTCTGCGGCGCGCGCGGCGCCTCGAGGTCGAAGTGCGTCGTCCGCCGCGACGAACGTGCTGCGCGCGAGAGGATCACGCGCAGCACGTCGCTGTAGACATACTCGCCGATCAGATCCGCGAAGGCGAGCAGCTCCGCCCGCGCCTGCGGCGCGTACCACGACCGGACATACGTCGACGCCTTGCGTGCCTTCGTCGGCGCGACGCCGATGCGCTCGTAGACGTCGTTCAGCTCCTCCCGCAGCAACGGCAGCTCGTACTGCGCCGTCTTGACGCCGACGAGCAGGCAGTTGAACGCGGCGAGCTCGACGCCAGTCGCGTCGAGCCCCGACTCGAGCGCCTGCACGAGCGTCGTCCCGGAGCCGGCGAACGGATCGAGCACGTGTCCGCCGCGCGTGAGGTAGCGGTCGAGCAGTACCTCGACGAGCTGCGGGATGAACTTGCCGTGATACGGGTGCAGCCGGTGCACGTGCTTCGTGCGCACGTGCTCGGGCAGCGCGCGCTCGGACCACGAGAGCTCGAGGTCGAGGCTCGCATAGAGCTCGTCCTGGGTGACGGCCACGAGGACGGGCTTCGCTAGCCCGTCAGGAACTCCTCGCGGAACGGCACGTCGGGCGCGGGCCTGGTGAAGCGCACGTACGCCTCCTTCGGGCTCGACGTGTCCCGCTCGACGCCCGCGTCGTGACGGAGCGCGGTCTCGTCGCGCGGGTAGAGGATCACGTCGGGGCCGAGGCGGCTTCCCACCGCGAGCACGAGCGAGAGCCCGTCGCCCGCGCCGACGATCGCATGCGCGACATCCGGCGGGCAGTGGAAGTAGTCCCACTGCTGCAGCGGCACCTCCTGCCCTTCGACGATCAGCAAGCACGCGCCGCGCAGCACGAGGAAGCCCTCCTGGTACTGCTCCCGGTGGTACATCGTCATCGGCTGACCGGGCTGCAGCGCGGTGAGGTTGATCCCGACCTCGGCGAACCGCTCGGTGTGCTTGTCGAACTCGCACGACACGCCGAGCTCGTTTTCCTGCCACCGCAGGTCGCGGACGCTCTCGACCCACCACCTCACGGTTTCCGCCTCAAAGGGGCGACTCCACGACGCGCTGCTCTCCGAATGCGGCGTACGCAGCCTTGGGATCGGGGTCCTCCGGATACGTCGCCCGGCCCCCGCCGACGCGGCTGCCGACAGCGAGCACGAGCGCCGGCTCGTCGGATGCGCCGGTGATCACGTGCGGGACGTCGGGATCGAGGTGGACGTAGTCCCACGCACGCAGCGCCCGCGTCTCGTCGCCGACGCGCAGCGTCGCCTCGCCGCGCAGCACGAGGAAGCCCTCCTGGTGCGGCTCGAAGTGGTAGAGCGCCATCGGCGCGTCCTTCGGGAGGACGTTGAGGTTGATCGCGAACTGATCCGCGGCGAGCAGGCAGTAGGCGCCCATCGCGTTCTCCGTCCATTCCATCTCGCGCGCATTCCGCACGAACCAGTCCGTCATGCGCGGATCCTAGAGTTAGGTCGTGCTCTACGCGCTGCTCTTCCTGCCCGCCGCGCTCGCGATCGTGTTCGTCGTCACGAGGCGGCGACCGGCGCTCGTCGAGGAGCGCGTCGTCGTGCCCGAGGCGCCGACACTCACCGAGGACGACGATCCGTTCGAGGCGCTCGAGCACCTGCTCGCCGAGCTCGAGCGGATCACGCTCGACGAGCGCGACGTCGACGAGCTCGAGCGGCTCGCCGCCGAGCTCGAGCGCACGGCCAAAGAGCTAGAACGCGTCTCCTAGCCGCGTCACGCGGCCGGCCTCGATCGCGACGACGTCGAAGCCGACGTCGAGCGACGCGCACTCGGGATGCGCGCCGAGCCAGGCGAGCGCCGCACGACGCACATGGCGCTGCTTCGCAGCGCCGACCGCGCCGGCCGCGCCGCCGTACGCAGCACGCCTACGCTCCTTCACCTCGACGAAGCGCAACACCCGGCCGCGCCGCACGATCAGGTCGAGCTCGCCGCCACCCGCGCGCACGTTCGCGGCGAGGATCCGCCAGCCGCGGAGCCGGTACCACCAGGCGGCGCGGCGCTCGCCCCTATTCAGTCGCGTACGCGAGCGCGTTGAACGAGAGCCGGTGCACCGGCGAGGGCCCACGCTCGCGGACGGCCCGCGTGTGCGACGGGACGATGTAGCCGACGTGCTGCGCGAAGCCGTACGCCGGATAGAGCGCGTCGAGCCGGCGCATCAGCCGGTCGCGCGTCACCTTCGCGACGATCGACGCCGCCGCGATCGCCGCGCTCTTCTCGTCGCCGTCCACGACCGCCGTATGCTCCGGCGCGGTCGGGCCGAGCCGGAAGCCGTCGACGAGGCACGCCTCGGCCGGCGGCGTCAGCGCCTGCAGCATCGCGCGCAGCCCGGCGAGGTTCGACTTGTGCAGGCCGTTGCGGTCGATGTCGCCCGGCGGGATGACGCGCACAGCCACCCGCTCGGCGCACTCGAGCACGCCGCGGAACAGCTGCTCGCGCATGTCGTGGCTGCACTGCTTCGAGTCGTTGAGATACGTCAGCGGGCGCACGCGGTGCTCCTTCAGGCACGCGTAGTCGAGCAGCACGCCGGCGACGACGAGCGGCCCGGCGAGCGAGCCGCGGCCCGCTTCGTCCGCGCCCGCGACGAAGCGCGCGCCGAGCTTGCGGTCGAATCGGAGGAGCTTCTGGCCCGTCGCCTTCACGGCGACCGACGATAGCGCGAGGGTCAGCCGGTGACTATTCGGCCGCTGCGGGCTCGTCCGCGGGGGCCTCGTCGGCCTCGGCCACGGGCTCTTCGGCCGCGGACTCCTCGACGGGAGCCTCCTCGACCGCCGGCTCCTCGACGGGCGGCTCCGCGACGAGCACGTCGTCCTCGACGACCGCCTCGGGCTGGTTGCGCTCCGATGCCGTCAGGCCGTAGCGCTTCTCGCGGACACGGGCCTTCTTGCCGACGCGGCCGCGGAGGTAGTAGAGCTTCGCGCGGTTCACGTCGCCGATCGCCCCGACCTCGATCTTCTCGATCTTCGGCGAGTGCAGGGGGAACGTGCGCTCCACGCCGACGCCGAACGACTGCTTGCGGACGGTGAACGTCTCGCGGACGCCCGAGCCCTGGCGCTTGAGGACGATGCCCTCGAACACCTGGACGCGGCGCCGCTGGCCCTCGATCACCTGGAAGTGGACGCGGACCGTGTCGCCCGCCTTGAAGCGGGGCACCTGGCGCAGCTGGGCGCGCTCGATCGAGTCGATGACGTTGCTCATGGGTAGGTCGGCCCGAAAGCCGGAGGCGAAGGGTAGCGAAAACTCCTAGCCGTGTCCCTGGAGGTAGGCCAGGACGGCCAGGACGCGCCGGTGGTCGGTGTCCGAGGGCGGCAGGTCGAGCTTCTGGAGGATCGCCGCGACGTGCTTCTCGACCGCGCCGACGGTCAGCACGAGCCGCTCGGCGATGCCGGCGTTCGAGCGGCCCTCGGCCATCAGCTCGAGCACCTCCCGCTCCCGCGGCGTCAGCCGCTCGACGGGGTCGCTCCGCCGGCTGACGGCGAAGAGCTGGGCGACGACGTCGGGATCGAGCGCCGTCCCGCCCTCGGCGACCCGGCGCACGGCCTCGACGAACTGCGGCACGTCGATCACGCGGTCCTTGAGCAGGTACCCGGTGCCGCCGCGGCCGTCGGCGAGGAGCTCTCGGGCGTACGTCTGCTCGACGTACTGCGAGAGGACGAGGATCGCCGTCTCGGGCACCCGCTTGCGGATCTCGAGCGCGGCCCGCAGGCCCTCGTCCGCGAAGGTCGGCGGCAGCCGGACGTCGACGATCGCGACGTCCGGCCGTTCGAGCAGGACCGAGGTGACGAGCGCGTCGCCGTTGTCGACTGCGGCCGTCACCTCGATGCCGTTGTCCTCGAGCAGGCGGATGAGGCCGTCGCGCAGGAGGACGAGATCCTCGGCGATCACCGCTCGCACGGCATCACCGCCTCGATCGTCGTCGGGCCGCCTGCGGGGCTCTCGACCCGGAACCGGCCGTCGAGCGCCGCGACGCGCCGCTCGAGCCCCGAGAGGCCCCGGCCCGTCGCCTCGGCGCCGCCGCGCCCGTCGTCCGTGACCCGCACGACGAGATCATCGCCG
>JBEQUF010000244.1:0-3096 GCA_040349295.1 Actinomycetota bacterium
GCGCCGCCACCTCGGCAGCGACTTCGGCCGCTGCCGCGGCTGCGCGACGACGACGTGGTACTTCACGTACCGCAGGTTCGACGACGAGGGGCTCGCGGTCGAGCTGGCGCGCGGCCGCGTCTCGGCCGTCTACACGATCTGGGAACCGCCGACGTGGCGCACCGCGCGCGGCCTGAAGCTCGGCGCGACGGAAGGCCAGGTGACGAAGAGCGTCGGCGCCGTCGTGCCGGTGACGTGCAACGGCTACACGCAGCTGCTGGCGGGTACGACCGTCTACACAATCGTCGACGGCCGGCTCTGGGGCTTCGGCCTCATGCCCGCGCGAGGCTCGCCGTGCCGCTGATCACGCTCGAGGACGTCACGGACGCCTCGCGGCGCATCGCGGGCGTCGCCCACCGGACACCGGTGCTCACCTCCCGCACGCTCGGCGACACCGTCTTCCTGAAGGCGGAGTGCTTCCAGCGCACGGGATCGTTCAAGTTCCGCGGTGCGTACAACAAGCTGTCGACGCTGCCCGCGGGCCAGGACGTGCTCGCGTACTCCTCCGGGAACCACGCGCAGGCGGTCGCGCTCGCGGCACGGCTGCGCGGCGTGCACGCGACGATCGTGATGCCCGAGGACGCACCGGCCGCGAAGCTCGAGGCGACGCGCGGCTACGGCGCGGAGGTCATCACGTACGACCGCTTCGGCGAGAGCCGCGAGGAGATCGGCCTCCGCCTCGCCGAGGAGCGCGGGCTCGCGCTCGTCAAGCCCTACGACGACCCTGAGATCATGGCCGGGCAGGGGACGCTGATGCTCGAGCTCCTCGAAGACGTGGGCGAGCTCGACACGCTGCTCGTGCCGGTGAGCGGCGGCGGCCTGATCGCGGGCAGCTCGACGGTGCTGAAGACCCGCTTCCCCGACGCTCGCGTGATCGGCATCGAGCCGGCGTCGGGTGACGACCACGCCCGGTCGCACGCGGCGGGCGAGCGCGTGCGCGTCGACGTGCCCCGGACGATCGCCGACGGGCTCGGCGCCCCGGAGCCCGGCGAGCTGACGTGGCAGGTGAACCGCGAGCTCGTCGACGAGTTCGTCGCGGTGTCCGACGCCGAGATCGTCGAGGCGATGCGCTTCCTCTTCGACCGGCTGAAGATCGTCGTCGAGCCGAGCGGCGCCGTCGGCGTCGCCGCGCTGCTCCAGGGCCGCGTGCCGCGCGACGGCCGGATCGGAATCGTCCTCTCCGGCGGCAACGTGGGCGCCGCGCGCTTCGCCGAGCTGCTACGCGAGCAGGCCTGACGCAGCCGTCTCGACGACGTGCCGCTCCGCGGCGGCGACGACCGCCTCGTCGCCGGCGACGCGCCCGAGCACCCAGCCGCTCAGCAGCTCGTCGATGCCGCCGTAGAAGACGATCGCAGCCAGCTCGGGATCGAGGTCGGCGCGCAGCTCGCCGCTCGCCTGGCCCGCCTCGATGACACGGCGGATCGCGCCGACCGGCTTGACGAGCTCGCCCACGTGCTCCTCGACCTCGGCGGTGCGGGCGATCTCGCGGATGACGACGCGGACCACGTCGGGCTCGGCGAGCCAGCTCGCGAAGAGCGCGCGCGTGATCGCGCGCAGGCGGTCGACCGCCGAGCCGTCGGAGGTCTCGGCGTCGTGCACGCGGTCGAGCACGCGGCTCCAGTGCTCGCGGAACACCGTCTCGAGCACCTCGTCCTTCGACGTGAAGTAGTGGTAGAGCAGCCCGTGCGCGACACCGGCCTCCTCGGCGATGTCGCCGACGCGCGAGGTGTGGAAGCCCTTGGCCGCGAAGACGCGCACGGCTGCGTCGAGGATGACCCGACGCTTCTCCTCCGCTGCCGTCGCTCGCTCCGCCAAGGCGGGCGAAAGGGTAGTGCTAGGTTCGCCGCCGATGCAAGGGACGCTCGTCGTCGACCTCTCGCGCTACCTCCCGGGCGCCTTCGCGACCAGGGAATTGCGCCGGCTCGGCGCCCGAGTCGTGCGCGTCGAGCAGCCGGCCGGCGACCCGATCCGGGCCACCGCGCCCGAGTGGCACGACGAGCTGAACGGCGGCAAGGAGTCCGTCGTCGCCGACCTGCCCGGGGAGGCGCCCTTCGTCCAGGCGCTGCTGCAGCGCGCCGACGTCGTCGTGGAGTCGTTCCGGCCCGGTGTCGCGACGCGGCTCGGCGTCGGCCCCGAGCACGCCGGCGAGCGAACCGTCTACTGCTCGATCACCGGCTTCGGCGTCGACAACGAGCTCGAGCACACCGCCGGTCACGACCTGAACTACGCGGGCTGGGCGGGGCTCCTCGAACCGACAGCGCCGGCGCTGCCGCCCGTGCAGGTCGCCGACCTCGCGGCGGGCGCACTCGGCGCGGTGACGGAGATCCTCGCCGCACTCCTCGAGCGCGAGCGGACGGGACGCGGCAGGCGCGTCGTCGTCTCGATGACGCACAACGCGTACGCGCTCGCGTCGCGCGCCCCCGTGCTCACCGGCGGCTACGCCTGCTACTCGATGTACCGCTGCGCGGACGGGCGGTGGCTCACGGTGGCGGCGCTCGAGCCGAAGTTCTTCGCCCGCCTCTGCGAGCTCGTCGGGCTGCCGGGGCTCGCCCCGCTCCACTACGACGCCGACCAGGCGGCGCTCCGTGCAGCGTTCGCCGATGTTTTCCGTCGGCGTGACCTGGCAGACTGGCTGACGTTGTTCCGGGGGGAAGACGTCTGCGTGGGACCTGTGGCGACGCGCGCCGAAGCGGCCGCGTTCGCACCGCCTGCCGCTGTTCCCGCCCCCGCGCTCGGCGAGCACACGCTCGCCTGGCGACGGGAGCTCGGCCGTTGATCCACGTCCCCGCGGAGCCACATGCGGCGCGGATGCTCGTCGTCGACAACGGCGCGCTCGTCGTGCAGGGCGGCAAGCGGCTGCTCACCGCCGACAACGCGGCGTATTCACCCGACGGGACGTTCATCGCGTTCGCGCGCGGCGGCGACCTCTGGCTCGCGAACGCCGACGGCAGCGGCCAGCGGCGGCTGACGACGACGCCGGACGTCGCCGAGTCAGGCCCGACGTGGCTGCCGGACGGGAGCGCCGTCGTCTACACCGCGTCCGTCGACGGCCGCCGG
>JBEQUF010000275.1:0-4093 GCA_040349295.1 Actinomycetota bacterium
CGGAGCTTCCGCACGGCGACCATCGCCCGCTTGAACGCCAGGCCGAGCTGACCCTCCGGCGTCGAGGGGTCGTTGAAGAGCGACTTTGCTTCTTCCGTCGTGCTCACGCGACCGCCTCCGCGACGCTACCGGACTCGACGGCGACGCGGTCCGGATCCTCGCGACCGGCCGCCCGCGCCGCCTTGCGCGCGTTCGACTCGGCGCGCATCAGGACGACGCACGGGACGACGGCGGCGACTGCCATGCCGACCGACCACCAGAACGCCGTGCCGTACGCGTGCGCGGCGGCCGACTGCGTGTGCGCGTGGCGCTCCGCCGTCGCGAGCACGACCGCGAGGACGGTGGTGCCGATCGAGCCGCCGACGCGGTTCAGGACGTTGAGCTGCGGCGTCGCGTGGCTGACCTGACTCCGGTCGAGCGCAGCGAACGCCGCCGTCATCGCCGGCATGAAGCTCGCACCCATGCCCGCACCGCGCACGGTCATGACGACGCACAGCTCGGCGATGCCCGTGTGCGGGCCGATGAGCGCGAACGGGACGGTCATCGCAGCGGTGACCACGACGCCGACGAGGGCGACGGGGCCGCCGCCGTACCGCTCGGTCATCTTCGAGGCGAACGGCATCGCGAGTGCCATGCCGAGGCCCTGCGGACCGGTCAGCAGGCCGGTCTTGACGACGCTGAA
The DNA here is from genome assembly GCA_040349295.1 of Actinomycetota bacterium. GTDB lineage: Bacteria > Actinomycetota > Thermoleophilia > Gaiellales > Gaiellaceae > Palsa-739. The sequence goes on from JBEQUF010000275.1 coordinate 683, forward strand.
GCCGCGCAGCTCCTGCCAGTACAGCGGCATGAGGATCATCGCGCCGAAGACGGCGGCGCCGAGCGTGAACATGACGATCGACGCGGCCGAGAAGTGCCAGCTGCGATAGAGCCGGAGATCGAACAACGGGTTCTCGATCCGCAGCGCGTGCACGACGAACGCGGCGACGAGCGCGAGGCCCGCGGCGACCGGCGCCCACACGTGCGCGTTGCCGAACGAGCCGTAGATGCCGGCCTCGGCGAGGCCGTACGTGATCGCGACGAGGCCGACCGACATCAGCCCGAGGCCGAGGACGTCGAGCGAGTCGGCGTGCTCCGCCTCCTTCGCCGGCAGCACCCGCACCGCGAGCGGGATCGCGACCGCGCCGACGATGATGTTCACGTAGAAGATCCAGTGCCAGCTGAGGCCCTCGATGATCGCGCCGCCGAGCAGCGGGCCGAGGGTCGGCGCGAGCATCATCGGGATCGCGACGAGGCCCATCACGCGGCCCATGCGCTTCGGGCCGGCGGCGTCGGCCATGATGATTTGCGCGATCGGCATGATCATGCCGCCGCCGACGCCCTGGAGGACGCGGAAGAGGATCAGCTCGGTGTCCGACGTCGCAAGGCCGCAGAGCAGCGAGCCGAGCGTGAACAGCACGAGCGAGACGAGGAAAATGCGCTTCGCGCCGAAGCGGCGGGAGGCCCAGCCCGTCACGGGGATGACCGCGGCGAGCGAGAGCATGTAGCCCGTCACGATCCACTGGGTCGTGGCGAGCGTCGAATGCAGGTCCTTCCCGAGCGTCGCGAGCGCGACGTTGACGATCGTCGTGTCGAGGATCGACATGACGGCGCCGAGCATCGCGACGCCGGAGACGATCCAGACCTGACGCGGGATGTGGTCTTCTGAAGTCATGATCGTACGGTACCGAACGATTCGGTACCTGTCAATTAGCTACCGCAGAAATCCCCCTTCCGCGTAGGGTCCGGGGCGATGGAGCTCGGCACGATCGGCGTCTGGACGAGCACACGCCCCTTCGGCGCCGAGCGCGCCGGCGAGGCGGCGAAGCTCGTCGAGCAGCTCGGCTTCGGCACCTGGTGGATCGGCGGCTCGCCGAGGCTGCCCGAGGTGCGGCCGGTGCTCGAGGCGACCTCGACGCTCGCCGCGGCGACCGGCATCCTCAGCGTCTGGGCGAACGAGCCGGCGGCGACGGCGGCAGACCTGGCCGCCCTGCGGCGCGACTTCCCGGGGCGGTTCCTGCTCGGGATCGGCATCGGGCACCGCGAGGCGACGGACACCTACCGCCGGCCGCTCGACGCGATGCGGGCGTTCCTCGACGGCCTCGACGCGGCGGATCCGTCCGCCCCGCGCGACGAGCGGTGCCTCGCCGCGCTCCAGCCGAAGATGCTCGAGCTCGCGCGTGAGCGGAGCGCGGGCACCCACACCTACTTCGTCCCGGTCGAGCACACGCGCGCCGTCCGTGCGCAGCTCGGCCCGGACGCGCTCGTGGCGCCGGAGCTCGCCTGCGTCGTCGACACCGACCCCGTGCGCGCCCGGAAGGTCGCCCGCGCGTACGCCGAGCGCTACCTCGGCCTCGGGAACTACGTGCGGAACCTGCTCCGGTTCGGCTTCGGCGAGGACGACGTCGCGAACGGCGGCTCCGACCGCCTCGTCGACGCGGTCGTCCCGCAGGGCAGCGCCTCGGCGATCGCCGAGGTCGTGCAGGCGCATCTCGACGCAGGGGCCGACCACGTGTGCGTCCAGCCGCTCGGCGAGGACGGGATCCCCCGCGAGGCCTGGACGGCGCTCGCCGGGGCGTTGATCCGGTAGCGCTACCGCTCGCGGTAGACGATGCGACCGCGGGTCAGGTCGTACGGCGAGAGCTCGACCTTGACGCGGTCGCCCGGGTTGATGCGGATCCGGTAGCGGCGCATCCGCCCGGACGTGTAGCCGAGCGTCTCGTGGCCGTTGTCGAGGGCGATGCGGTGCATGCCGCTCTTGAACGACTCGGTGACCTCGCCTTCGAACTCGACCTTCTCTTCCTTGTCGGCCATCAGGCCTCCCTCCAAAGAAAGAGCCCCGCGAATGCAGCGGGGCTCTTGTGAATGCACCCTCAGGGTACCACCGGCCATCGCGGGCGGCCCGCAGGTCTGGGCACTCAGCTCCCGACAGCCTCCGGCTGCGCCGCCTGCGCGCTCGCTCCGGCCGCCCCGTCCGGCTCCACGTCGAAGTGCAGCTCGCCCTCGAGAGCGTCGACGCGGACGCGGTCGCCCGCCTCGACCCCGCCGCCGAGCACGAGCCGCGAGAGCTCGTTCTCGACCATGCGCTGGATCGTGCGCCGCAACGGCCGTGCGCCGAACTCGCGGTCGTAACCCTCCTGCACGAGCAGCTCGACCGCGTCCTCGCTGAACTCGATCTCGATCTGCTGCGCCCGCAGCCGCCGGGCCAGCCGGTCGAGCAGCAGCCGCGTGATCTCGTGGATCTGCTCCTCGCTCAGCGCGCGGAAGACGATGATCTCGTCGATCCGGTTGATGAACTCCGGGCGGAAGCTCCGGCGCAGGATCTGCATCAGGTCGGCCTTCAGCGCGTCGAACGGCTCCTCGCGGCGCGCGTGCTCCTGGATCCGGTCGGCCCCGAGGTTCGACGTCATGATCACGACCGCGTTCTTGAAGTCGACGGTGCGCCCCTGGGAGTCGGTCAGCCGGCCGTCGTCGAGGATCTGGAGCAGGATGTTGAAGACGTCCGCGTGCGCCTTCTCGATCTCGTCGAAGAGGAGCACCGAGTACGGCCGCCGCCGCACCTGCTCGGTCAGCTGGCCCGCTTCCTCGTAGCCGACGTACCCCGGAGGCGCGCCCACGAGCCTGGAGACGGTGTGTCGCTCCTGGAACTCGCTCATGTCGAAGCGGACCATCAGCTCCTCCGAGCCGAACAGGATCTCCGCGAGCGCCCGCGCGAGCTCCGTCTTGCCGACGCCGGTCGGCCCGAGGAAGAGGAAGCTGCCGATCGGGCGGTTCGGGTCGCCGAGCCCGGCGCGCGACCGGCGCACCGCCTCGGCGATCGCCTCGATCGCCTCGTCCTGGCCGACGACGCGCTCGTGCAGCTGCTGCTCGAGCCGCAGGAGCCGCGCGCGCTCCTCCGCCGTCAGCTGCGAGACCGGGATGCCGGTCGCGCGCGACACGACCTCCGCGACGTCCTCGACGGTGACCTCGGGCGAGCGCTGCCGACCTCGCCGGCGCTCCTCGAGCTCGCCGCGCCTGGCCTCGATCTGGTCCCGGAGCTCGCCGGCGCGGTCGTAGTCCTCCGCCGAGGTCGCCTGGTCGCGCTCGCGCTCGAGCCGGCGGATGCCCTCTTCCGCCGAGCGCGTGTCGTCGTCCTTCGTCTTCGTCCGCAGTCGCACGCGGGCGCTCGCCTGGTCGATCAGGTCGATCGCCT
>JBEQUF010000277.1:0-5858 GCA_040349295.1 Actinomycetota bacterium
CTCGCGGACCGCGAACATCGTCTCCGCTGCTCGGTTCCAGTAGCGCACGACGTCCTCGTCGGAGACGACGAAGACGGCCTCGGAGACGTGCGCGAGCGCGCGGCCCGCCTGGGCCTCCTGCTCGTGCTCCGCATACGCGCGCCGGAGCCGCTCGGGGACGCGGAGCAGCAGCGTCACCGCGAGCGCGAGCGCCACCGCGCCGCCGACACCGAGGATCGCGAGCGTCACGGCGTACGTCCGCCGCTGCGCGCTCCGCGTCTGGGCGATCAACACGTCGATGTCCGACTGCATCGACCGCGCCGTCGCGCGGAACCCGTCGGCCTTCCGCTCGGCGTCGAGGACATCGCGGCGCGCGACGTCCTGCCCGAGCTTGCCGTCGGCGACGAAGACGATCAGCCGGTCGTAGAAGCCGTGCAGCGACTGGGCCTGGCGGGCGACCGCGGCCGTGCGGTCGGCGAGCGGCTCGCGGCCGGCGGTGAGTCGCTTGATCTGCCGGAGGTCCGACGCGAGCGCCGCACGGCCCTCGAAGTACGGGCCGAGGCTCGCCCGGTTGTGCGTGATCACGTAGCCGCGGACGGCCGTCTCCTCCTCGGTCAGCCGGAAGAGCACGTCACGCGTGAGCGTGCCGAGCGGCTGGGCGAGATGGACGTACCGGCTCTCGGCCGAGCGGTACAGCGTCACCGTCGCCAGGACGCCGCTCGCGAGCATCGCCGCCAGCAGCACGACGAGGAGCAGCAGCGCGGCCTGCACGCGGCGCTTCGCCGCCGTCGCCGCCGACATGCGAAACAGCCGCAGGCGACGCATCAGCCGATGCCGCAGCCGTTGACGATCTTGAAGTTCGTGACCGGCCGGAGCTCGGCGCCGTTCGGCAGCGCGCCGCGCGTGCTCCGGGTCGGGTTCCAGAACCCGACGCCGCCGAGCTCGACGGTCGCGCCGAGCAGCTGCCACGACGCGGTCACCGTCGGGCAGTGGTCGGTCAGCTGCTTCCGCGCCGCGATCATGCCCGTGCGGTCGCGCGCCTTCGCCCCGAGGCAGTGCGGGTTCGGGAGGTAGGCGTTCATGTACTGCGCGCTGTCGATGCTGTAGAGGACGAGCACGATCTCGCCGTTCGACGCGATGCGGTAGCGGTCGACGACGGTGCGCAGGTGCCAGACGTGGCGCTGGAAGCTCGTCGAGCGCGTGCTCGGGGTCTTCGCCGGCGCCTTGCGGTCGGCGATGTCGGCGATCGACGTCGGCGTGCCGTGGAGGTCGACGGTGCCGCGGAGCGGGTCGCTCAGCGTCATCAGGCGCCAGAGCGTGCCGCCGCACCAGGTGCCGGGCGCCTCGGCGCGGTTCCCGGCGCCGGCCGTCGAGGCGCAGGCGGCGCCGACGCAGCAGAGCAGCGCGAGCAGCAGGGGAAGTGGGCGGCGGATCGGCATCGTTCGGGCGGGGATGCCGCAGCATTGGAGAAGTTAGCGGAGGTTTGGCGGCGGGGGTGGGATTCGAACCCACGAGCCTTGTGGGGCTTCCGGTTTTCAAGACCGGCCCGTTCGACCGCTCCGGCACCCCGCCGCGCCGACCCATTCTGCCCTTGAGATCCGCGCGCCCGGTGCCGATACGCACGAACGTGACCTGTCCCGCCTGCGGCCATGCGCTGTCGACCCGCGTCGCGGGCGACCTGACGGTCGACGTCTGCGACGGCGGCTGCGGCGGCATCTGGTTCGACCACCACGAGCTGGACAAGGTGGACGAGCAGGCCGAGTCGGCGGGCGAGGCCCTGCTCGACGTCGCCCGCGACCCCGACGCGGTCGTCGATCCGGCGAAGCGCTACGACTGCCCGAGCTGCACCGACGGCGTCGTGCTCATGCGCCACTTCTGGAGCGTGCGGCGCGCGACGACGATCGACGAGTGCCCCGAGTGCGGCGGCATCTTCCTCGACGCCGGCGAGCTCGCGCGGATCCGCGGCGAGTTCCCGACCGAGGAGGCGCGGCACGCGGCGGCCGACGCGTACTTCAAGGACGTCGTCGATCCGCTGCTCGACGAGGAGCGGCACGAGAGCGCCGAGGAGCTCGCGCGGGCACAGCGGTTCGCGCACGCGTTCCGCTTCGTCTGCCCGAGCTACTACGCCCCTGGCAAGCAGGCGGGCGCCGCGTTCTAGCTAGCGCTCGACGCGCTCGGGCGCGCCGAACGCGCGCAGCACGTCCGGCACGTCGCCCTGGAAGTTCTCGAGGATCGCGAGCGTCGCGCGGTCGGTGACCGCGGTGCCGTTGAGCGTGTGCACCGGCTCGAGGTTCTTGCCGTCGAACCGCGCCCGGATGCCGAGGCGGCGCGCCTGGAAGTCGGTCGTGTTGGACGTCGAGGTCAGCTCGCGGTAGCGCTGCTGGTACGCGAACCAGCCCTCGCAGTCGTACTTCTTCACCGCGGAGGCGCCGAGGTCGCCGGCGGCGACGTTGACGACCCGGTACGGGAGCCCCAGCCCCTGCAGGATCTGCTCCTCGACGGCGAGGATCCGCTCGTGCTCGGCCGCCGACGCGTCGGGCGCGCAGAACGTGAACATCTCGACCTTGTAGAACTGGTGGACGCGGAACATGCCGCGCGTGTCCTTGCCGGCGGCGCCTGCCTCGCGGCGGAAGTTCACCGAGTAGCCGGCGTAGTGGAGCGGCAGCTCGGCGGGCTCGAGGATCTCTCCCATGTGCAGCCCGGCAAGCGCGACCTCGGAGGTGCCGGTGAGGTAGAGCTCGTCCTCCGGCAGCGCGTAGATGTTCGACTTCTCGGTCGGGAAGAAGCCGGTGCCGTACATCGCCTCCTCGCGGACGAGCACCGGCGGCAGCACCGGCGTGAATCCCTCGCGGGTGACGACGTCGAGCGCATAGCGATGGACGGCGAGCGCGAGCAACGCCGTGTCGCCGACGAAGTAGCCGAACCGCGAGCCGGAGAGGCGCGCGGCGCGCTCCATCTCGAACCGGCCGATCTCGGTGTGCTCCTTCGGGTCCTCGAGCTGCGGCTGCTCGCCCCAGCGGCGGATCTCCTCGGCGTCGTCGTCGGTGTCGCCGTCCGGCGTGTCATCGGCCGGCGGGTTCGGGATCGCGGTCAGGAGCGCCTCCCGCTCGGCCTCGGCGGCGGCGAGCTCCTGCTCGACCTGCTGGAGCTGCTCCTTGACGCCCTTCAGCTCCTCGAGCTGCTCCGGCGTGGGCTTGCCCTTCAGCTTCGTCCGCGACCGCAGGTCGTCGACCTTCGGCACGAGCTCGCGCCAGCGCTCGTCGGCCGCGAGCCAGGCGTCGAAGGTCTCGGCGCCGCCCTTGCGGGCGAGCCGGCGGCGGTACTCGTCGGGGGCGTTGCGTGCTGCGCGGGCGTCGATCACGGCTGTGAGTGTACGAACGCCTCGAACAGGTCGGCGATCCCTTCGTGCTCGACGTCGGCGACCACGAGGTCGGCGCGGGCGAGGATCTCCGGGTGCGCGTTCGCAACGGCGACGCGGTAGCCCGCCCAGTCGAGCAGCTCGCGGTCGTTCTCGCCGTCGCCGCACGCGACGGTCTCGTCGCGCGTGAAGCCGAGCCGGTCGGCGATGAACTGGAGGCCGGCGCCCTTGTTCACGTCGGGGCTCGCGAACTCGAGGAAGTGGGGGAGCGACTTCGAGACGAAGAGCTTCCCCTCGAAGCGCGGCTTCAGCTCCCGCTCGAGCTCGTCGAGCGCGTGCGGGTCGCCGACGGCGACGAGCTTCGTCGGATCCTCGTGCAGCCACGTGCGGAGATCGCCGACCACGTGCAGCGGCACCTTGTTCAGGTCGGCGTACGCATGCGCCTCGGGCGTCTCGGCGGCGACGTAGAGCTCGTCGTCGACGTAGGCGTTGATGTGGAAGCCGGCGTCCATGACCGCGTCGATCGCCTCGAGCGCGCGGTCGCGCGGCATCGGGACGTGACGCAGGAACGCACCCGTCACCGGGTCGGCGACGAGCGCCCCCTGGTAGCAGACGACCGGATCGTCGAGCCCGGCCTGGCGGAGGTACGGCCGCACGGCCTGGAACATCCGTCCGGTGACGACGATCACGTGCGTGCCGGTCTCCCGGACGGCGTGGATCGCCTCGCGCGTCCGCGGCCGCAGGACCGCGTCGGTCGCGATCAGCGTCCGGTCGAGGTCGCTCGCGAAGGCGGCGACGCGGGGTGGGAAGTCGGGCGGGAGCTCTACGGGGTGCCGCCGGTCGACGCCACGACATAGGCCGCGACGTCGGCGATCTGCTGGTCGGTGAGCTGACCCTTGAACGACGGCATCGGCGACTTGCCGAGCGTGACGCGGGCGGTCGCGAGCTGGTAGTCCGGCTTCGCCTGGTCGAGGTTCGGGCCGACGGTGCCGGTCGAATGCGCCGCCGAGAGCGTGTGGCAGCCGCCGCAGCCGGCCTTGACGAAGATCGCCTTGCCGGCGGTCGGATCGCCCTTGAGGCTGAACGCCGGGGTCTTCGGCACCGACGCCGCCTTCGGCAGCGTCCCGATCACCGTCTTCGGCAGCGGAGCGGTCGTGCCCTCCGCGCCGCACCCGGCGGCGACGAACGCGATGGCCGCAGCACCTATGAGTGCGGTGAGAATCGCCCTGCGCACGAGCGGTGACACTAGCGAACCGGAGTAGCATGGGACTCGATGAAGCGTCGGTCGTACGGGCGGGACGCGGGGCTGACCCTGCGGATGATCTTCACGAGCGGGCTGCTCGGCCTGCTCTACGTCGTCTTCGCCCTCGTCCTCTTCTATGCGGTCAACCTCCAGCTGGCCCCGATGCTCGTGATCGTCATCGGGATCGCGCTCGTCCAGTACTACACCTCGGACAAGCTCGCGCTGGCCGCGTCGGGCGCCAAGATCGTCTCGGCGCAGGAGGCGCCGGAGCTGCACGCGATGGTCGAGCGGCTCTGCGCGATGGCCGACCTGCCGAAGCCGCGGATCGCGATCGTCCCGAGCGACGTCCCGAACGCGTTCGCGACCGGCCGGAATCCGAAGCACGCGGCGGTGGCCGTCACGCAGGGGCTCTGGAACCGGCTCGAGCCGCGCGAGGTGGAGGCCGTGCTCGCCCACGAGCTCTCGCACGTCGCGAACCGCGACGTCCTGATCATGACCGTCGCGAGCTTCTTCGCGATGCTCGCCGCCTTCCTGACCCGCTGGGGCCTCTACTTCGGCATGTGGGGCGGCGGCTTCGGCGGCGGCAACAACCGCAACAACAACGGCAACAACAACCAGGTGCCGGTCTGGCTGATCATCTTCGCCGTCTCGGTCGTCACCTACGCGATCAGCTTCATCCTCATCCGCACCATCTCGCGCTACCGCGAGTACGCCGCCGACCGCGGCTCCGCCCTGATCACCGGCGCGCCGGAGAACCTGATGAGCGCGCTGCAGAAGATCGCGAGCGGGATCACGCTCATCCCGCAGCGCGACCTGCGCGAGGTGCAGGGCATGAACGCCTTCTTCATCGTCCCGACCAACTGGAAGCAGCAGGTCGGCGAGCTCTTCATGGACCACCCGCCCATGGAGAAGCGCCTCGCGGCGCTCGCGGCGATCGCCCGCGAGATGGGCAAGCCCGTTTCCTAGCTCGCGGGTGCTGCGCACCCGCTCGCTGGGCCGAGGGAACTCCGCACACCGGAGAGCGCGGTCTCCGGTGTGCTCCGTGCAGTCAGAGCTCGTCGTGCGGGCGCCCGTGGGAGGGGCGCCCTCATGCGCGCTCGCTACGCCTGACGGCGTAGCTCGCGCGAGCTAAGGCCGAAGGACTTAGCGAGGGCGAATCAGGCCGGGTCTCCCACACCCGGCCGCACAACAAGGTCTGACCGTGCGGAGCGTGCGGAAGACCGCGCTCTTCCGCACGCGGAGCTCCTCAGCCGAGCGAGCGGGTGCGCAGCACCCGCG
>JBEQUF010000293.1:0-6052 GCA_040349295.1 Actinomycetota bacterium
CTGGAAGCTCGCCGCCGAGATGAAGCTGTCGGTCGACAGCGACGCCTTGGTGATGCCCAGGAGCAGCGGGCGGCCGACCGCCGGGGTGCCTTCGGCGGCCACAACCCGCTCGTTCTCCTCCTGGAACTTCCAGCGGTCCACCTGCTCGTCGATCAGGAACTCGGTGTCCCCCACCTCTTCGATCTTCACCGACCGCATCATCTGGCGCACGATCACCTCGATGTGCTTGTCGTTGATCGCCACGCTCTGCGACCGGTAGACCTCCTGGATCTTGTCCGTGAGGTACCGCTGCAGCTCCTTCTCACCGAGCACCTGCAGGACGTCGTGCGGGTTGATCGGACCGTCGATCAGGGGATCGCCGGCGCGCACCCGCTCGCCCTCCTGCACGTTGATGTGGATCGAGCGCGGCACCAGGTACTCGCGGGTGTCGCCCATCTCGCTCTCGACGATCACCTTGCGCATGCCCTTGTGGACGTCGCCCAGGTGGATGACGCCGTCGATCTCGGTGATGATCGCCGGCTCCTTCGGACTGCGCGCCTCGAACAGCTCCACGACGCGCGGCAGACCGCCGGTGATGTCCTTCGTCTTGGTCGTCTCGCGCGGGATCTTGACCAGCGTGTCGCCGGGATAGACCTCCTGGCCGTCCTGCACCACGAGGTGGGAGCCCGACGGCAGCAGGTAGCGCTTCTCCCGCTCGCCCTTGATCAGGATGGCCGGCACCCGCTTCTCGTTCGCGGAGGCCTCCACGATGATCTTCTGCGACAGGCCGGTGACCTTGTCGGTCTCCTCCCGCACGTTCTCACCCTCGACGATGTCCTGGAACTCCGCCTTGCCGCCGACCTCCGAGAGGATGGCGTAGGTGAAGGGGTCCCAGGTCACCAGCTCCGCGCCCTGCTGGATCTGGTCGCCCTCGTGCACCAGGAGCTGGGAGCCGTAGGTCAGGGCGTAGCGCTCGCGCTCGCGGCCCTTTTCGTCGGTGATGACCAGCTTGCCGCTGCGGTTGATGACGACTAGCGCGCCGCGCTTGCTCTCGACCGTGACCACGTTCAGGAACTTGACCACGCCCGGGTTCTTCGCGATGTGCTTCGACTGCTCGGACACGCGGCTCGCCGTACCGCCGTAGTGGAAGGTACGCATGGTGAGCTGCGTGCCGGGCTCGCCGATCGACTGCGCCGCGATGACGCCCACGGCCTCGCCGATCTCGACCATCCGCCCGCTCGCCAGGTTGCGGCCGTAGCAGGACGCGCACACGCCCCGCCGCGCCTCGCAGGTCAGCACGGAACGGATCTTCACCCGCTCGATGCCGGCCGCCTGCACCGCGTTGCCCAGGAAGTCGGTGATCTCCTGGCCCACCTCGACGATGACCTCGCCGGTCATCGGGTCGTAGATGTCCTCCTGCGCCACGCGGCCGACGATGCGGTCGCGCAGCGGCTCGAGGATCTCGCCGCCCTCCATGATCGCCGACACCGTGATGCCGTCGATCGTGCCGCAATCCACCACGTTGATGATCACGTCCTGGGCCACGTCGACCAGGCGGCGGGTCAGATAGCCGGAGTCGGCCGTCTTGAGCGCCGTGTCGGCGAGACCCTTGCGGGCGCCGTGCGTCGAGATGAAGTACTGCAGCACGGACAGGCCCTCGCGGAAGTTCGCCGTGATGGGCGTCTCGATGACCTCGCCCGAGGGCTTGGACATGAGACCGCGCATGCCGGCGAGCTGCCGGACCTGCTCGCGGGAGCCTCGGGCTCCGGAGTCGGCCATCAGGTTGATCGGGTTGAAGACGCCGGTCTCCTTCTCGATCTCCCGCATCTCGCGGAACATCTCCTCCGACACCTTCTCGGTCACGCGGTGCCAGATGTCGATGATCTTGTTGTGGCGCTCGCCGTGCGTGATCACGCCCGCCGAACGCTGATTGTCGATCTCGTTCACCTCGCGGTGAGCCTGGGCGATGATGTCCTGCTTGCGGCTCGGCACCACCATGTCGTCCACGCCGAACGAGATGCCCGCCTTGGTGGCGTACAGGAACGAGACCTCCTTGATCTCGTCCAGCATGCGCACCGTGGCGTCGTTGCCCAGCTTGATGAAGCAGTAGCCGACCAGGTCCTGGAGGCCGCGCTTCTTGAGCAGGCCGTTGATGTACGGGATCTCCTTCGGCAGGTGCATGTTGAAGATCACCCGGCCGACGGTGGTCTCGATGAGCTGGTTCTCCAGCTCCTCGACCTCGGCATGGACCACGTTCTGCCGGTCGAGCTGGACGTCGAGGTTGATGTAGGAGCCGGTGTAGCGCATCTTGACCGGCGAGAGCGTCTCCACCTCGCCGGCTTCGAGCGCCAGCAGCACCGAGTCGATGTCCGCGAACGAGCGGCCCTCACCCTTGGCGCCCGCCTTGGCGAGCGTCAGGTAGTAGCCGCCGAGGACCAGGTCCTGCGACGGCACCGCGAGCGGCCGGCCGTGCGCCGGCGAGAGGATGTTGTTCGAGGCCAGCATCAGCACCTGGCTCTCGATCTGGGCCTTCGGCGACAGCGGCACGTGCACGGCCATCTGGTCGCCGTCGAAGTCGGCGTTGAACGCGGCGCAGACGAGCGGATGGATCTTGATCGCCTTGCCTTCGATCAGCGTCGGCTGGAACGCCTGGATGCCCAGGCGGTGCAGCGTGGGCGCGCGGTTGAGCAGCACCGGATGGTCCTGAATGACCTCCTCCAGCGCGTCCCAGACCTCGTCCACCTCGGCCTCCACCATCTCCTTGGCGGCCTTGATGGTGCCCACCAGACCCTTCTCTTCAAGGCGGTTGTAGATGAACGGCTTGAACAGCTCGAGCGCCATCTTCTTGGGCAGACCGCACTGGCTGAGCTTGAGCTCCGGTCCGACCACGATCACCGAGCGGCCCGAGTAGTCCACGCGCTTGCCGAGCAGGTTCTGGCGGAACCGGCCCTGCTTGCCCTTGAGCGTGTCGGACAGCGACTTGAGCGGCCGGTTGTTCGAGCCCTTGAGCACGCGTCCGCGGCGGCCGTTGTCAAACAGCGCGTCCACCGCCTCCTGGAGCATGCGCTTCTCGTTGCGCACGATCACCTCGGGCGCCCGCAGCTCCAGCAGCTTCTTCAACCGGTTGTTCCGGTTGATGACGCGGCGGTAGAGGTCGTTCAGGTCGCTGGTCGCGAAGCGCCCGCCGTCCAGGGGGACGAGGGGGCGCAGCTCCGGCGGGATGACCGGGATGACGTCCAGGATCATCCAGTCCGGCCGATGGCCCGACTTGCGGAACGCGTCGACCACCTTCAGGCGCTTGGCGGCCTTCAGGCGGCGGATCTGGCTGGTCTCGGTGCGCATCACGATGCGCAGCTCCTCGGAGAGCTCGTCCACGTCGATGCGCGACAGCAGCTCCTTGATCGCCTCGGCGCCCATCTTGGCGACGAAGGCGTCCTCACTGCCGTACTTGTCGCGCAGCTCGCGGAAGCGCTCCTCGGTGAGCAGCTCCTGCTCCTTGAGCTCCGTGTCACCCGGATCGATGACCACGTAGCTCTCGAAGTAGAGGATGCGCTCGAGGTCGCGCAGGCTGATGTCCAGGAGGTGGCCGATGCGGCTCGGCAGCCCCTTGAAAAACCAGACGTGCGACACCGGGCAGGCGAGCTCGATGTGGCCCATCCGCTCGCGTCGGACCCGCGACCGCGTCACCTCGACGCCGCACTTGTCGCAGATCACGCCGCGGTGCTTCATGCGCTTGTACTTGCCGCAGAGGCACTCCCAGTCCGTGATCGGGCCGAAGATCTTCGCGCAGAAGAGACCGTCCCGCTCCGGCTTGAAGGTGCGGTAGTTGATCGTCTCCGGCTTCGTGACCTCGCCAAAGCTCCAGGAACGGATCTTCTCGGGCGACGCGATCGAGATCTTGATCGCGTTGAAATCCTTGAGCGACTGTGGCTTGTCAAAACTGCTGAACGGTTGCAACTTGGTTTTCCTCCCTTAGACCTTGAGGAGTTCAACGTCGAGACAGAGGCTCTGAAGCTCGCGGACGAGCACGTTGAAGGACTCGGGGAGCCCGGGCGGCTCCGGCACCTCGCCCTTCACGATCGCTTCGTACACCTTGCTGCGGCCCTCCACGTCGTCGCTCTTGACGGTGAGCAGCTCCTGGAGCGTGTAGGCGGCGCCGTACGCTTCGAGCGCCCACACCTCCATCTCGCCGAACCGCTGGCCGCCGAACTGCGCCTTGCCGCCCAGGGGCTGCTGCGTGATCAGCGAGTACGGTCCGATCGAGCGCGCGTGGATCTTGTCGTCCACCAGGTGCGAGAGCTTGAGCATGTAGATGTACCCGACGGTCACCTTCTGCTCGAACTCCTCGCCCGTCATGCCGTCGTGGAGCGGCGTCTTGCCGGACAGGGGCAGGTTCGCCTCCTCCAGCAGGTCCTTGATGTCCTTCTCGCGGGCGCCGTCGAACACCGGCGTCGCGAACTTCAACCCGAGCGCCTTGCCGGCCCAGCCCAGATGGGTCTCCAGGATCTGGCCGACGTTCATGCGGCTCGGCACGCCCAGCGGGTTGAGCACGATCTCGACCGGCGTGCCGTCCGGCAGGTAGGGCATGTCCTCCTCGGGCAGGATGCGCGAGATGACGCCCTTGTTGCCGTGCCGTCCGGCCATCTTGTCGCCGACCTGGAGCTTGCGCTTCATGGCGACGTAGACCTTCACCAGCTTGATCACGCCGGGCGGCAGCTCGTCGCCCTTCTGCAGCAGGCCGATGCGCTCCTCGTTGACCCGGTGCAGCACCTCGATGTGCGAGTCGGTCTTCTTGTAGACGATCTCCACCGCGTCGGTCAGCCGGCGCTCGTCGAGCGGCAGCCGGAGGATCTCCTGGCGCGTCAGGCGCTCCAGGGTCTCCTCGTTGATCGGATCGCCGTTCTTGAGCAGCTCCTGGCCGGTGCGCGACTTGACCACGCCGCTCACCTTGCGGCCGAGCAGCAGGTCGCGCACCTTCTTGTTGCGCTCCTCGTTCAAAATCCGGACCTCGTCCTTGATGTTCTTCTCGAGGCGCGCGATCTCCGAGTTCTCGATGTCCTTGGCGCGCAGGTCCTTCTCCACACCCTTCCGGGAGAAGATCTTGACGTCGACGATCGTGCCCTCGATGCCCGGGGGCACCTTGAGGCTCGCGTCGCGGACGTCGCCGGCCTTCTCACCGAAGATGGCGCGCAGGAGCTTCTCCTCGGGCGTGAGCTGCGTCTCGCCCTTCGGAGTCACCTTGCCGACCAGGATGTCGCCCGCCTTGACGGTCGCGCCGATGCGGACGATGCCGCTCTCGTCGAGATCCTTCAGGGCCGACTCGGAGACGTTCGGGATGTCCCGCGTGATCTCCTCGGGACCCAGCTTGGTATCGCGGGCCTCGATCTCGAACTCCTCGATGTGGATGGAGGTGTAGTAGTCCTCCCGCACCAGCTTCTCGGAGATCAGGATCGCATCCTCGAAGTTGTAACCGCGCCAGGGCATGAACGCCACCAGGACGTTGCGGCCCAGGGCCAGCTCGCCGAGCTCCGTGCACGGCCCGTCGGCCAGCACGTCGCCCTTCTTGACCCGCATGCCTTCGTAGACCACCGGCTTCTGCGTAATGCAGGTGTTCTGGTTCGAGCGCCGGAACTTGATGAGCTGATAGATGTCGGCGCCGAAGTCCTTGGTCTCGCCGGTGTCGACGTCCTCACCTTCCACGCGCACGATGATGCGCTCGGCGTCCACCGAGTCGACGATGCCGCCCCGCTTGGTCAGCACCACCGCGCCCGAGTCCTGCGCCACGATCCCCTCCAGGCCGGTGCCCACGATGGGCGAGTCGCTGCGCAGCAGCGGCACGGCCTGGCGCTGCATGTTCGAGCCCATGAGCGCGCGGTTCGCGTCGTCGTTCTCGAGGAACGGGATGAGCGCCGCGGCCACCGACACGAGCTGCTTCGGGCTGATGTCCATGTAGTCGATCCGGTCGCGCTCCACGGTGACGAAGTCGCCGCCGGCGCGCGAGATGATCCGGTCGTTCACGAAGTAGCCCTGCTCGTCGAGGCGCGCGTTGGCCTGGGCGACGATGTACTTCTCC
>JBEQUF010000321.1:0-5798 GCA_040349295.1 Actinomycetota bacterium
GCACACGGGCGACTACAAGCTCGACCACACCCCGGTCGACGGCCAGCGCACCGACGTCGGCAAGCTCGCCGACATCGGCAACCGCGGCGTCGCGCTCCTCCTCGGCGACTCGACGAACGCCGAGCGCGCCGGCTTCACGCAGTCGGAGCGCGTCGTCGGCGAGGCGTTCCGCCAGATCATCCCGCACCGCACCGGCCGTGTCATCGTCTCGTCGTTCGCGTCGAACGTGCACCGGATGCAGCAGGCCGCCGACGTCGGCATGGAGTGCGGCCGGAAGATCGCCTTCGTCGGCCGTTCGATGCGCAAGAACGGGAACATCGCCCGCAACCTCGGCTACATGGACGTCCCCGAGGACATGATCATGCGCCCGCACGAGCTCGCCGAGCTGCCGCGCGACCAGCAGCTCATCCTCTGCACCGGCTCGCAGGGCGAACCGATGTCGGCGATGACGCGGATCGCCTACAACGACCATCCGTCGGTCTCGGTCGACCCCGGCGACACGGTGATCATCAGCGCGAAGCCGATCCCCGGCAACGAGCTGCGCGTCCACGACGCGATCAACCGGCTCGCGAAGATGGGCGCCGAGGTGCTGCACGAGGACAACGCGCCCGTCCACGTCTCCGGCCACGGCAAGGCGGAAGAGCTGCGGACGATCATCGGCCTGCTCCGCCCGCGCGCCGTCATGCCCGTGCACGGCGAGTTCCGCATGCTGGCGGCGCACGCACAGCTGGCACGGGAGGGAGGCATCGCCGAGGAGAGCATCATCCTCGCCGAGAACGGCAGCGTCGTCGAGCTGAGCGAGAGCGGCGTGCGCATCGTCGACCACGTCACCGCCGGCGTCACGCTCGTGGACGGGCTCGGTGTCGGCGACGTCGAGGACGTCGCGCTTCGCGACCGGCGCCGCCTCTCGGAGGACGGGGTGCTGATCGTCGTCGCCACGGTCGCGGGCTCGAACGGCCGCGCCACGCTCACAGCACCGCCCGAGCTGATCGCGCGCGGCTTCGGCGAGGGCGCCGAGCCGCTGCTCGACGAGCTGCGCGAGGAGGCGGCGCGCGTGCTGGGCGAGCTTCTCGACGACGACGTGACCGAGATCAAGCTGTTGCAGGAGCACGTGCACGACGCCCTCGGCGGCATCGTGTACGACCGCACGCGCAGGCGGCCGATGATCCTGCCCGTGCTCGTCGAGGTGTAGGGAGCTGCTCGTGAACTGGGCGGACCTGCTGGACGAGGCGGCGGCGGAACGCGTGACCGCTCGCCGCCTGATCGCCCAGCTGCGCGCCTGCGAGATCGCCGCCCTCGCGTTCTGCCGCCTCCTGGAGCGCTGGGCGAAGGGCGACGCGCAACCGCCGACCGTCGGCGGGCGGAACGCGGCGCTGCGGCGCGCGGCCGAGCGGGTCGAGGTCGCGCTCAGCGGGCTCGAGGAGCCGCTGAAGCAGTATCTGCTCGAGCTCGAGGCGGACGCGCTCGAAGGCCGGTCGTGGTACGGCGGCCCGGGCGTCGCCGAGCTCGTCGACTGGGAGCCGGTGCTGCATCGTGCCGGCGTCCCCGTCCAGCCGGAGCGCGTCGCGCAGGCATACCTCGAGCTCGCGATCCTCGTCCGGGCGCTCGAAGGGCTGAGCGCGGCGGCCGAGATCGACGCCCGTCCGGACGTGGGCTCGCTCTGGGCCGGCCTCTTCGACCTGCGCGAGAACCTGCTCGGCCGCGCGCTCGACGACGTGCGCGCGCTCGCCGCGTAGGCTCGCACGCGTGGCTCCCGCTCTGACCGTCGTCGGCTCCGTCAACCTCGACCTCGTCGCACAGGCCGCGCGCCTGCCGCGTCCGGGCGAGACGCTGAGCGACGCGACGTTCACCCAGGTGCCGGGCGGCAAGGGCGCGAACCAGGCCGTCGCGGCTGCGAAGCTCGGCGCGCAGGTGACGCTGATCGCCGCCGTCGGCTCCGACGCCCTCGCCGAGCCCGCGCTCGCGGGCCTGCGCGAGGCCGGCGTGCAGCTCCAGGTCGTGACGAAGGAGGGCTCGACCGGCGTCGCGCTGATCGTCGTCGACGCGAACGGCGAGAACACGATCGTCGTCGCGCCGGGCACGAACGCGCAGCTCCGTCCGGAGGACGTGAACCTGCCGGACGACCAGGCCGTGCTCTGCCAGCTCGAGATCCCTGTCGACACGGCGGAGTGGGTGGGGGACAACGCGCCCGCCGACTTCTTCCTCAACGCGGCGCCGGCGCGCGAGGGAGCGCCGAAGGCGGACGTGACGATCGTCAACCGGTACGAGTTCGAGCTGCTGCCCGACAAGACCGGCTGCATCGCCGTCACGCACGGCGCCGAGGGCGCGGTGCTGCTCGACGGAGGCGAGGAGGTCGCGCGTGCGACGCCGCCGGCCGTCAGGGCCGTCGACGGGACCGCCGCCGGCGACGCGTTCACCGCCTGCCTCGTCGTCTCGCTCCTCGAAGGACGCCCGCGCGACGAGGCGCTGCGCCGCGCGTGCGTCGCCGGGGCGCTCGCCGCCTCGAAGTTCGGCGCCCAGTCGTCGCTGCCAACCGCACAGGAGGTCGATTCGCTTCTATGAGCACGCCCATCGTCATCGACTGCGATCCCGGCCACGACGACGCGATCGCGATCCTGCTCGCGCTCTCGTCGCCGGAGGTCGAGCTGCGCGGGATCAGCACCGTCGCCGGCAACCAGACGCTCGACAAGACGACGAAGAACGCGCTCAAGGTCCTCGAGCTCGCCGACCGGACCGACGTGCCGGTCGTCGCTGGCTCCCACACGCCGCTCGTCCGCACGCTGCGGACGGCGGCGAACGTGCACGGCGAGAGCGGGCTGGACGGCCCGGACCTGCCCGAGCCGACGACGACCCCGATCGACGGGGACGTCGTCGACGTGCTCGCGTCGTGGCTCGAGCCCGGCGTGGTGCTCGTCCCGACCGGCCCGCTGACGAACGTCGCGAAGCTCGTCGAGGCGCACCCGGGCAGGGTCGAGCGGATCGTCTGGATGGGCGGGGCAATTGCGGAGGGGAATACGACCCCGGCAGCAGAGTTCAACGCGCTCGTCGATCCCGAGGCTGCGCGCATCGTCTTCGAGAGCGGCATCCCGGTGACGATGATCGGCCTCGACATCACGCACATGGCCCTCTTCGACTCGTCGCACGCCGAGCGGCTGCGCGGCTCCGGGAAGGCGGGCAAGGCAGTCGCCGAGCTCGCGGACTTCTTCCTCGAGTTCCACCGGCGGCGGTACAAGTTCGACGGCGCGCCGATCCACGACGCGATGGCGGTCGCGCACGTGATCGACCCGACGCTCGTCACGACCGTCAACTGCAACATCGCGATCGAGACGCAGTCCGAGTTCTGCGACGGCAGGACGGTGGTCGACCGCTGGAACGTGACCGACCGGCCGCGCGACCACGAGGCGGGCGTCGACGTCGACGCGCACCGCTTCCTCGAGCTGCTCGTCGAGCGCATCGGCTCGCTCGGGTGAGATTCGCCGCCGTCGCGCCGCACGGGCCGGTCGAGGACGACCCGGCGCTCCTCGCCGCGATGCGGGAGCTCGGCCGGCGCTTCCCCGGCGGCACCGCCGTCGTCGTGACGCCGCACAACGTCCACGTCGAAGGGCACTTCGCCGTCGCCGTCTCGGCGCGGGTGGGGGAGCACGAGGTCGACCGGGAGCTCGCGCTCGCCCTCGTCGAGGAGATCCGCGCCGCCGGGCTGCCGGTCGTCGCGGTTTCGTACGGCGGCAACGACGCGCGCGAGGCGGAGCTGCCGATCGACTGGGGAACGGAGGTGCCGCTGCGGCACGTCCCCGCCGAGCGCGTGGTGGTCGTCGCGCCGGCGCGCGACCTCCCGTTCGAGGACCATGTGCGGCTCGGCCAGGCGATCGGCGCGCGGGCCGCGGCGCTGATCGCGAGTGCCGACCACGCGCACACGCACGCGGCCGACGGACCGTACGGCTTCCACGAGACGGCGGCCGTCTACGACGCCTGCTTCCGGGAGTGCTGCGCCACCGGCGACTTCCGCCCGCTGATCCCGCTCGTCGACGACGCGAAGGCCGACTCCCTCTGGCAGCTGCTCGTCCTCCAGGGCGCGACCGGCGGGCGGCCGCTCGAGCTGCTCGCCTTCGCCGTCCGGCGGTACTTCGGCATGGCGGTCGCGATCGGCACGTAGGGAAGGACCCGGGGGCCGCCGCACGAAGTAGCCCCGACATGGCGCAGAAGAAGCGCAACGTCAAGCCGCGCGCGAAGAAGGCCAAGCGGTCGTTCTCGTGGTCGCTCGAGTTCAAGCACCCGGAGCTCTGGGGGCTCGGCCTCGTCGCGCTCGGGCTCTTCCTCGGCAGCGTCGTCTACGCCGGCTGGAACGGCGGCTACGTCGGCGGGGCGCTGGCCGACGGCTTCCACGCGATCCTCGGCGCGGCCACGTACCTGCTGCCGGCCGCGTTCGTCGGCATCGGCGGCCTGATGGTGGTGCGGAGCGCGCTCGTCGACTTCCGGCCCTTCCGGACGGGGATCATCCTCGTCGTCTGCGGCCTCATGCTCGCGCTCGGCCGTGACCAGGGCGGCTACTTCGGCCAGATGCTCGGCGGCGCCGTCGGCGTCGCGATCGGCGCCACCGGCTCGACCATCCTCGGCATCCTGCTGCTCGTCGTCGGCGCGCTGCTCCTCTCGGGCGCCTCGCTCGGCGCCCTCCTCCGCAGCACGGGCCATCAGCTGCACGCGCGTGTCCGGAAGCCGAGCCGCCGGCCGGCGAAGGCCGCGAAGGCGGCGCCGCAGCTCGAGACGTGGGACGACCCGATCGTCTCCGAGTCGCCTGCGCCGGTGCTGCCGAAGCCGAAGCCCGTCGACGCGGAGATCCTCCTCGCGCCGTCGCCGCTCGTGCACGCCGAGCCGGAGCCGCTCGTCGTCCCGCAGGCCGAGCAGGAGCCGCTGTTCGAGGACGTGACGAGCGAGCACGCCGAGTATTCGCTCCCCGACCGGAGCGTGCTGCACGTGTCGCCGGAGCGGAACGACGACTCGAGCGAGACCTCGGCGCGTGTCGCGGAGCTGCTCGTCCAGACCCTGTCGCACTTCGGCGTCGAGGCGCACGTCGTCGGCCAGATCTCGGGCCCGCGCGTCACCCGCTACGAGCTCCAGCTCGCACCCGGCACGAAGGTCGCGAAGGTCGCCGCGCTCAAGGACGACCTCTCGTACGCGCTCGCGACGACCGAGATCCGCATCCTCGCGCCGATCCCGGGCAAGCAGGCCGTCGGCGTCGAGCTGCCGAACCTCTCGCCGAACCTCGTCACGCTCGGCGACATCTACGACGACCTGCCCGCGACCGCCTCGCCGCTCAGCGTCTGGATCGGCAAGGACATCAGCGGCGCCGCCGTCTGGACGGATCTCGCGCGCATGCCGCACCTGCTGATCGCCGGCACCACCGGCGCCGGCAAGTCTGGCTGCATCAACACGCTCCTGACGTCGATCCTGCTGCGCGCGACGCCGGACGAGGCGCGGATGATCCTGATCGACCCGAAGCGCATCGAGCTCAACCACTACGAGTCGGTGCCGCACCTGCTGACGCCGGTCGTCTCGAGCCCGAAGGAGGCGAGCGCCGTGCTCGCCAACTGCGTCGCCGAGATGGAGCGGCGCTACGAGCGCCTCGCCACCGTGCGCGCACGGAATCTGAACGAGGCGAACCGCGCGTTCCGCCAGCGCGGCGAGCCGACGCTGCCGTACGTCCTCGTCGTGATCGACGAGCTCGCCGACCTGATGATGGTCGCGCCGCAGGCCGTCGAGGACGCGGTCATCCGCCTGGCGCAGAAGTCGCGTGCCGTCGG